>JBBDIW010000001.1:0-4043 GCA_040880165.1 Gemmatimonadota bacterium
CTCGCGCCGGCGAGTGCGGATTTCACTGACAGCGCCCCCTCAGCAGAACGACCCGTCCAGCCTGTCTCGAGTGGGCGGTCCCGCCAGTGGGAGCAGTTCGTTGGCGCGATCCATCATGGAGTCGCCCCCAAGATCCACGTCTATTGGTCTTTCGCCTTCCTTGTCGGTACATGCTAAATCTAGTATCATGGATGAACGGCGTACGATCGAGTGGCACGGGGATGTTCTGGAGCAGCTTCGGGGGTTTCCGCCTTCCGCCCGGTGGATGTTCGGGCGCGCGATCTTCAAGGCCGAGTTGGGAGCGCGTCATGCGGCAGCCTCTCCTCTGAAGGGCATGCTCCGTGGTGTCATCGAGGTCGCCGTCGATGATCGAGGAAATACGTACCGGTTGTACTACACGCTGAAGTGTCCGGATTATCTGTACGTCCTCTTCGCTCACATGAAGAAGTCGAAGCGGGGCGAAAGGATTCCGCGGCACGAAGTGGAACTCATTCGTCGTCGCTTCAAGAGGCCGATGCGCGCATGTCAGGAGCAACAGGAAGAATCGAGATGAGCAGAATCGAGTCGGTGGAAGAGCGCAAGCCGTTCACCCAGGGGTCCGGGAACGTCTTCACGGACCTCGACATCCCGGAGCCCGACGTAGCGCTGGCGAAGGCGAATCTGGCGGACGCGATCGGCGAGACCATTGCGAGAAGGAAGCTTACCCAGACCGAAGCCGCAGACATCATGAACGTCGATCAGCCGAAGGTCTCGCTGGTGGTGAACGGTCGCCTCGATGGTTTCAGCCAGGACCGGCTCGTGCGCTTTCTCACGGCCCTCGGGGGCGACGTGGAGATCATGATGCGTCTGCCCGCGAACTCGGACAGGGTAGAGAAGGGGCGGCTCTCGGTCACCGTGTCATGAGCCGGTAACCGGCTGATCCGGCCACCGTGCGACGCGGGTACCGGTTGGCCACCGACCGACCCGCCGGGCCCCGACCCTCCGGTGCGCGGGTTCGGGGGCACTCTGCGGGGTGCAGCGGAGCGAAGCAGCCCCACCGGAAACGACAAGCACCCCGCAGTGTAGAGAGCCCCCGACCGTGAAAACCCCCGCAAAGGGCGAACGGCCCCCGAACCCGCGCACCGGAGGGTCGGGGCCGTCACCCACGCATCGAACCAGAAAAAAGGGTCCCGCGCCGCGCGAAAGAAAACCCCTACCCCCACCACAAACCCCCCGAATCCTGTTAACTTGAAAGGCTGGACATTCGCCGAACCACGAGCTCGGAAGCAGCTCCTGTATCACGCAGCAAGCCAATACATTCGGACCCAACATGCCAATCAGGAATATCGCGATCATCGCGCACGTCGATCACGGAAAGACCACCCTGGTGGACCAGATGCTCCGCCAGGCGGGAGTTTTCCGCGACAACCAGCACGTCGAGGAGCGGGTCATGGACTCGAACCCGCTCGAGAAGGAGCGGGGCATCACGATCCTCTCGAAGAACACGGCGGTGCGCTGGAAGGACGTCAAGCTGAACATCGTCGACACCCCCGGGCACGCCGACTTCGGGGGCGAGGTCGAGCGCATTCTGCGGATGGTCGAAGGCGTGCTGATCCTCGTGGACGCTGCCGAGGGGCCGATGCCGCAGACGCGCTTCGTGACCCGCAAGGCGCTGGCGCTGGGCCTCCAGCCCGTCGTCGTCATCAACAAGGTGGACCGGCCGGACGCGCGCATCGCCGAGGTGCACGACGAGGTGCTCGAACTCTTCATGGAGCTGGAGGCCACCGACGCGCAGCTGGACGCCCCGTTCATCTACGCGGCCGGCCGCGACGGGTGGGCGAGCCTGCGCCCGGACGAGAAGGGCGAGACGCTGGAGTGCCTCTTCGACGCGATCGTGGAGCACGTCCCGCTGCCGGGCGGCGACCCGGAAGGTCCATTCCAGATGCTGATCTCCACGCTGGACCATTCGGCCTACGTGGGGCGGATCGCGATTGGGCGGGTCGAGCGGGGGCGGGTGCGGGTGGGCGAGACGATCGCGCTCCTGCCCTACGGCGAGCCGGGCCTCCTTTCCGACGACGAGGGCGAGCAGGCGAAGGTCATGAAGCTGTACGGCTTCGAGGGGCTGGAGCGGGTCGAGGTGCAGGAGGTGAAGGCGGGGGATATCGTGGCGCTGGCGGGGCTGGAGGGCGTGGAGATCGGCAAGACGCTCACGGACCCGGCGCACCGCGAGCGGCTGCAGGGGATCGCGGTGGAGGAGCCGACGCTTTCGGTGGACTTCACCGTGAACAATTCCCCCTTCGCGGGGCAGGTGGGGAAGTACGTCACCACCCGGCAGGTGCGCGACCGGCTCTTCAAGGAGCTGGAGCGCAACGTGGCGCTGCGCGTCGAAGAAACCGAGCAGCCCGACACCTTCTCCGTCTCGGGCCGCGGCGAGCTCCACCTCTCCATCCTCATGGAGACGATGCGGCGCGAGGGCTTCGAGTTCCAGGTCTCGCGGCCGCGCGTCATCATGAAGCGCGGCGAGAACGGCGAGCGGCTGGAGCCGTACGAGGAGGTGATGGCCGAGGTTTCGGAGGAGATGATCGGGATCATCATGGAGAAGATGGGGCCGCGTCGGGGCGAGATGACCGAGATGCGGCCCACCGGCCGCGGCACCGTCCGGATCCACTTCAGGATCCCGGCCCGCGGGCTGTTCGGGTATCGCTCGGAGTTCCTGACGGACACCCGCGGCGAAGGGCTGCTCAACCACCGTTTCCTGGAGTATGGTCCCTGGTCCGGCCCGCTCGGCGAAAGGAAGCGCGGGGTGCTGGTCGCGGACCGGCAGGGGGTGGCGGTCGGCTTCGCCCTCTTCAATCTTCAGGAGCGCTCCACGATGTTCATCCGTCCCGGGGACGCCGTCTACGAGGGAATGATCGTGGGCGAGCACGTGCGGCCGGGCGACCTGGACGTGAACGTCTGCAAGGAGAAGAAGCTCACGAACATGCGGACCACCTCCACGGACGAGAACATCCGCCTCGAGCCGCCCCGGCAGCTCACGCTCGAGCTCGCGCTCGAGTTCATCGACGAGGACGAGCTCATCGAGATCACGCCGGACGCGATCCGGCTGAGGAAGCGGGCCCTGCAGGTCAACCAGCGCAAGAAGGCCGCTCGGGCCGCCGCACGATAAGGGCGCGGGACGGGTCGCACGCGCCGCGGGACGACTCGCGCGCCGCCAGGAACTTCTTTCGCAGAAGGAGATCTCCGGATGAACGAGCTGCTGAACGAGGAAAGCCGTTGAAGGAACGCTACGAGAAGGCCGCGACGTTTCCGGAGTACCTGGAGCGGGTGGTGAAGAACCGTGACCTCTGGCACGACCTGTACGCGCGGGCCGAGGTCCTGCCCGCCGACGTGAAGGCGCTGGACGAGCTGGCGGAGCCGCGCTACCTGCTGGCGCTGTCGGAGGACTGGTGCGGCGACGCGGTGAACGCGCTTCCGCTGGCGGCGCGCCTGGCGGACGCCTCTCCGCTGCTCGAGCTGCGGGTACTCGGACGGGACGACAACCCGGACCTCATGGACGCACACCTCACCAGCGGACGGAGCCGCTCGATCCCGGTGATCATCGCCTACGACGAGAACTTCCGCGAGCTGGGCTGGTGGGGTCCGCGGCCGCGTATTCTCCAGCTCTGGGTGATCGAGGAGGGTCTGGCGCTGCCCAAGGAAGACCGGTACCGCGAGATCCGGCGCTGGTACGCGCGCGATGGCGGACGGACCACGATCAACGAGCTCCTGGAGCTGGTCGGGGCCACGCCGGCCGTGGGGGCAAAGTAGCGCGCGCATGGCCATCCTCTACAAGGACCTCGTCGACGAGAACACCCATCCGCTGAACCGCGTGGAGGACGTGCCGGTGGCGGACGTGGACGCCTATCGCGTGAGCCGCCCCCCGCTCTTCGAAGTCTACATGCGGATGGCCGAAGAGCTGGCGAAGCGGAGCACCTGCGCCCGGCTCCAGGTCGGCACGGTGATCACCGACGCGGCGCTGGAGAACGTCGTCGCCATCGGGTACAACGGGAACGTGCGCGGCTTCC
>JBBDIW010000001.1:4143-9364 GCA_040880165.1 Gemmatimonadota bacterium
GCGGCGCTGGAGAACGTCGTCGCCATCGGGTACAACGGGAACGTGCGCGGCTTCCCCAACCGGTGCGATTCCGCCGAGGCCGGCCGCTGCGGATGCATCCATTCGGAGATGAACGCGCTGGTGAAGGCGCCGGGGACGCTGCGCGGCAAGATCGCCTTCGTCACCGCCAGCCCATGCGTGATGTGCGCCAAGCTGATGGTACAGTCGAACATCGACTTTCTCTTCTACCGGGAAGCGTACCGCGACTCCGCCGGGCTGCGGGTGCTGGGCGAGGGCGGGGTACGGACCGTGCACTACACCCGGTGGCGCTCGGAGTGGCGGTAGCCGCCGCGGCGCGGGTGGTCCGCCCGACTGCGGCGCCCTGTACCTCTTCAACGGACCTCTAGCGGGGATCCGGGCCCCGGACTACCGTCTTTTCACGAGATCGCGCCCCGGCGCTTCCCGGATGCCGTGACTCCCCCGTTCCCCTTTTCGGTGCCGCCATCGATGCCATCGTCTTCCCCCGACACCACGCCGCCGCCCTTCGGGCGCTTCTTTCTTCCGGGCCCCACCGAGGTCCGCCCCGCCGTGCTGGACGCGCAGGCCCGTCCGATGATCGGGCACCGCGGCGCCGGGATCCAGACGCTGATCGGCTCGCTCCAGGAGGGGCTGCGGCACGTCTTCCGCACCGAGCGCCCCGTCTTCATCTCGACCTCCTCGGCCACCGGGATGATGGAGGCGGGGCTCAGAAACGGCGCCCGCGCGCGGGTGCTCTCGCTCGTCAATGGCGCGTTCTCGGGCCGCTTCAGCCGCATCGCGCTGGCGTGCGGCTTCGAGATGGAGGTCCTGGAGGTGCCGTGGGGCGGGCACCACGAGCCGGAGCAGGTGCGGGAGAAGCTCCAGGCGGGCGACTTCCTCGGCCGCCCCTTCGACGCCGTCACCGTCGTACACTCCGAGACGTCCACCGGGGCGCTGAACGACGTGGAGGCGATCGCGGCCGTCGTGCGCGACTTTCCGGACACCGTGACCCTGGTCGACTCGGTCTCGGGCGTGGCCGGCGCTCCGCTCCACACGGACCGGGCGGGCTTCGACTTCGTGCTGACCGGATCGCAGAAGGCGTTCGCGCTGCCTCCGGGCCTCTCCTTCGGGGTCGCCTCCGAGCGGCTCATGGAGCGCTCGACCGTCGCGACCCGCAAGGGCGTCTACTTCGACCTGATGGAGTTCGCGGGATCGATGGAGAAGCTCCAGACGCCGAACACGCCCGCGGTCTCGCTCTTCTACGCGCTGGACGAGCAGCTGTCCTCCATCGCGGGGGAGGGCGGGGAGGGAATCGAGGGCCGCTGGGCGCGTCACCTCGCCATGGCGGAGCACTGCTGGCGCTGGGTGGACCGGATGCGCGAGGAGCGCGGGGTCGCGCTGTCGATCCTGGCCGGCGACGTGCCGCACCGCTCCCCGACGGTCACGTGCGTGCAGCTCCCGGAGGACCGTTCCGGGCCCGCCATCGTCGCCGCGATGAAGGAGCGCGGCTACGTGATCGGGGGCGGATACGGGAAGCTCAAGGACGAGTCGATCCGCATCGGCCACATGGGCGACCACACCGTCGAGGAGACGGCGGAGCTTCTGGACGTCCTGGAAGAGGTTCTGACGGAGTAGACCGCCGCGCTGGACTGGACCATTGCCGCTGCGCCATTGGCATACTCGTGCGGACCCGTTGCGGATCCGACGGCCACCCGGTACACTTGCTACCAAGTACGGTTGCATACAAGTAGACTTGGTGGCAGTTGATCGGGGGGGAAGCGTGCCCACAGAACTCATCGACCGCGAGGCAGAATCCACCGAGCTCGGCGCACTGCTGGATCTGCCGGGCCCCACCCTGGCACTGCTGTTCGGGCGCCGCCGGGTAGGGAAGACGTTCCTGCTGAACAACGTCTGGCCGAAGGCCGGCACGTTCTACTTCGTCGCGGCAGAAACCACCCCGGAGATCAACAGGCGCGAGATCCTGGACGAGGTGGAGCGACAGACCGGGAGGCCGATCCGGCATGAAGACTTCGGGAGCTGGCGTACCCTCTTCCGTCTCCTCCTCGAGCTGAACGATCCGGATCCAACGGTCGTGATTCTGGACGAGTACCAGTATCTGAAGGGAGGAGAGGATGACGTGGACTCCCAACTTCTCGCCGCGCTCGAGCTGCACAGGAACAGCCCGCGCTCCGAGCGTCCTTTCGTGCTTGCCCTGTGCGGCTCCATCGTCCGGGAGATGTCCCGGCTCGATTCGGTCAATTCGCCCCTTCACGGCCGCTTCAAGTGGGCGGCGCATCTGCATCCCTTCGATTATTACGATGCCGCAAAGATGGCCGGATTCAGCGAGCTCCGGGATCGGGCGCGCGCCTACGGCATCTTCGGGGGGACACCGAGCTACCTCGCCGCGGTCGATGGCAGTCGGTCGCTTGCGGCCAACGTCTGCCGCACGGTGCTCTCGCCGCGCGGGGAGGTGCGACGGCTTGTCGAGACGGCGATCGAACAGGAGCAGGGCCTGCGCAAGACATCCGGTTATCGCGCCGCACTCGTCGCGATCGGGCGGGGAAGCACGACGCGAAACGAGATCGCCCAACGGGCAGGGCTGACGAACGACCACGGCTTCGTGACGATGCTCGGGACGCTGGAGGACCTCGGCTACGTGTCATCCGCGCGGAATTTCGCGGCCGCGTCCAACCAGCCGTACCGATACCGGATAGGAGATCCCGCTCTCCGGTTCCACTACCACTTCGTCACCCGCTTCCGCGCAGAACTGGAGACCAATGCTCCCGAAGACGTCTGGGAGCAGTACATCGAGCCGCAGTTGCCGGCGTACATGGGGCACGTCTTCGAGGACATGGTCCGCCAGGGCTGGCTGCGCCATCGTTCGGATGCCGGTCTGCCCATGGTGGCGGAGTGGGGGCGATGGGAGGGAAGTGATCGGGACGGAGAGAGTGTCGAGGTCGATGTCGTCGCCCGCCTCACGGGCGGCGCGATGCTCACGGGGGCCATCAAGTGGAACCGCGAGCCTGTGTCCCACCGGCTCCACCGCGATCACCTCCGCGACCTGGAGCGGCTCGCACGGTCCGGATTTCGCTGGGCGCATGAGGCCCGCGAGGGCGAGTCGAGATTGCTCTATGTGGCCGCGGGAGGATTCGAGGACGGCTTTCTCGAGCGGGCCGAAGAGGACGGGTTCCCCGTCACCGCGTGGACGATCGAGGACCTGTATCCGGGGCAGGATGAATAGGAGAACACCGTCATGAGGATGATCTTCACGACGATCGACTTTCCGCGGGAGCAGAATCGGAATGAGTGAGAAGTACAGGATCGTGGTGGCGGACCGGATCTCGCCGTCGGGGCTGAGCGCGCTGCTGGAGGACGCGCGCTTCGAGGTGATCGAGACCGCCGGATGGGAGGAGGACGCGGTGCACGAGGCGCTGGGCGAGGCGCGCGGCCTGCTCGTGCGCAGCGCTACCACGGTGAGCCGGACGCTCCTCGAGCACGCCCCCCGGCTCAAGGTCATCGGGCGCGCGGGCGTGGGCGTGGACAACATCGACTTGGCGGCCGCCACGGAGCGCGGGATCCCGGTGCTGAACGCCCCCGCGGGCAACACGGTCGCGGCCGCGGAGCTCACGATGGCGCTCCTCCTGTCGCTCGTCCGGATGGTGCCGGCGGCGGACCGCTCGATGCGCTCCGGCGAGTGGAAGCGCTCCGCCTTCGGGGGCGTCGAGCTGCGGGGTAGGACGCTGGGGCTGATCGGCGCCGGACGCATCGGCGGCGAGGTCGCGCGGCGGGCCCGCGCCTTCGAGATGAACGTCATCGTGAGCGACCCGTACCTCACGACCGAGCGGGCCGAGGAACTGGGGGTGAAGCCGGTGTCGCTCGACGCGCTGCTGGACGACGCGGACGTGATCTCCCTGCACGTACCCCTGGTCACCGAGACCGAGGGGCTCATCGACGCGGACGCGCTGCGGCGGATGAAACCGACCGCGTACCTCGTCAACGTCGCGCGCGGCGGCGTTGTGGACGAGGCGGCGCTCGCGGCCGCGCTCGCGGCCGGCGACATCGCCGGCGCCGCGCTCGACGTCTACGAAAACGAGCCGCTGGAGGCGGACAGCCCGCTCAGGGGCGCGCCCAACCTGGTGCTCACGCCGCACCTCGGCGCCTCGACCACCGAGGCGCAGGAGCTGGTCGCCACGGAGATCGCCGAGGCCGTCCGCGGGGCGCTGCTGGAGGGAGACCTGAGCCGCGCCGTGAACGCGCCTGCCATCGGCGGCGAGGCGCTGCGCCGGGTGCGCCCGCTCCTGGAGCTGGCGGAAAAGGTGGGGCGGCTCGCTATCGCGCTCGCCCCGGGGCCGGTGCGCGCGGTGGAGATCCGCTACGCCGGCGAGAGCTCGGACGCGACGAAGCCGCTGTCGGCCTCCCTGCTGCGCGGCCTCCTCGCCCGCATCGTGGGCCCCGACGACGTCAACTTCGTGAATGCCCTCCACCTCGCGGAAGTGCGGGGAATCCACGTCAGCACGGCCGTCGCCTCGCGCGATCCGGACTATCCGGAGCTCGTGGAAGTCGCGCTCCGGGCCGAGCGCGGCTCGGTGGAGGTGGCGGGAACGCTCCTGGGCGACCGCCATCCCCGCATCGTGCGCATCGACGACTACGTGATCGACCTCGTCCCCGAGGGCACGATGATCGTGCTCCACAACCGCGACGTGCCGGGCGTGATCGGCAAGGTGGGGACGCTGCTCGGCTCGCTGGGCCTGAACATCGCGGGGTACCACCAGTCGCGCCTGGCGCCCGGGGGCTCCGCGCTGGCCGCCGTCTCGGTGGACGGCGCGGTCACGCCGAAGGTCATCGAGGCGCTGCGGGGCCTGCCCGAAGTGAGCCAGGTCCACATGGCCGAGCTGGAGTAGGGGCGGCGCCTACCGCGGCACCGCGTTGTAGCGCCGCAGGACCTCGAGTGTCTCCGCGATCGGGAGCGCCTCGGCGGTGCGGCCCATCCCGCTCACCGTCGTCGCCTTGAGGAGCGAGTTCAGGATGGCCTCCTCCGTCGCCTCCACGGTCGCCTGGAAGAGCCCCGACATGCGGTCGTTCGCGAGCTCCTCCAGCGCGTGGACGTCGCTGCCCGGGAGCCGGCGCACGCCTTCGGCCGTGGAGAACGCGATCACGTAGTCTCCCGACCCGTTGCCCGCGAACGACCCCGTCCGCGCGAGCCCCATGATCGCGCGCGCCGCCA
>JBBDIW010000002.1:0-5910 GCA_040880165.1 Gemmatimonadota bacterium
GGGCATGGACGTCCGCTGGGAAGTTCGCCCGCTCCCGGATGGGCGGACCCACCTCGACATCGTCCACGAGTGGAATGGACCGGCGTGGCCGCTCATCGGCGGCTTCGCCGCGGAGCGGGTGATCGGGCCGCACTTCGTAAGCAACATCGCAGGGCGCACGCTCGCCGGCGTCGTGCGCGCCGCGGAAGGGAGGGTGCCGGCGTGATTCGCGACGGGGAGGGCGCGGTCGAGACGGGATCCCGGGGACACGGACGGCCGGAGCGTCGCGTGGTCGTGACCGGAATCGGCCCGATCACGGGTTCCGGCATCGGGGTGACTCGTTTATGGGAAGGCCTGCACTCCACGCGGTCGCCGGCCGCGACCCTCACCCGCTTCGACGCCTCCGTTTTCCGGACACGCTTCGGCGTGGAGGTCCCGGACTTTCAGGCCGATGACTTCATGGACCCGGGGCGCGCCCGCAAGCTGGACCGCTTCGGGCAATTTTCCATCGCGTCCGCGCGGCAGGCCCTGGACGACGCCGCGCTCGACGCCGGCTCCGTCGATCCCGAGCGGGTCGCCGTCCAGATGGGCTCGGCCCTCGGCGGCATCGCACACGCGGAAGACCAGCTCGCGCATTTCGTCCAGCGCGGCATCCGCGGCGTCGATCCCCGCCTCGCCCTCACCGTCTTCTGCGGAGCCTCGAGCTGCAACGTCGCCATCGAGTTCGGCTTTCAGGGCCCCAACTCCACCAACGCGATGAGCTGTGCCTCCGGGACGATCGCGATTGGCGACGCCTTCCGCATGATCCGGGGCGGCGCCGCGGACGTCGCTCTTGCCGGAGGGGTCGAGGCGCCCCTCGCCCCCCTGTCGTTCGGGGCGTTCGCGCTCATCCGTGCGATGAGCCAGCGCAACGACGACCCGGAACGAGCGTGCCGTCCGTTCGACCGGGAGCGCGACGGCTTCGTCATGGGCGAGGGCGCGTGCGTGCTCGTCCTCGAGGAGGAGGTGCACGCCAGGACGCGCGGAGCGCGCATCTACGCCGAGCTCCGGGGCTATGGAACGTCCAACGACGCGCATCACATGACCGCTCCCCGCCCGGACGGATCGCAGGCCGCCCGTGCGATGGCCGGGGCCCTTCGCACCGGGGGGCTCCGACCCGAGGACGTGGAGTACGTGAACGCGCACGGGTCGTCGACGCCGCTCAACGACGACACCGAGACCCTGGCCATCCGGTCGGTCCTGGGAGGGCACGCGGACGCCGTGGCGGTCAGTGGAACGAAGCCCTTCTACGGCCACGCCCTGGGGGCATCCGGCGCGATCGAGGCCGGCATCACCGCGCTGGCCCTCCACCACGGCTGGATTCCCCCCACCCTGAACTTCTGCGAGGCGGGGGCGGGATGCGACCTGGACTACGTGCCGGAATGCGGGCGATCGCGCCCCATTCGGGTCGCCCTCAGCAATTCCTTCGGCTTCGGCGGAATCAACGCGAGCCTCGCCCTTTCGGCCTACCCCGTCACCGGCTGAAAAACCGGGCGACGACCTTCCCCGATCCTGCAGGCGGAACTCTGCGGTGGCGCACGTCACCGTCGCCACCCTCCCGCGCGGAGCGGCAGGAACCCTCCCCTGGAACCCGGGTAACGGCTGCCGAATCACCCCCCGACCGGAGCCGGAAGCGTGAACGTCCCCGGGCTGGAACGCGTCCTTCAGCGGGATGAGAACGTTTGACTAGGGAATCAGTCTTCTATAGCTTTTGTGGTCCGCGCCGAGGCGACGTTCTCTCATGCGCCGCTTCCAGCCCCGTACGATCCGCGCCAGAAACGGCGCGAGCTCCCTTCTTCACCAGCGTGTTCCCGCGCGCCTCCCAAGTCACTCTACCTTGATCCAAGGCAAAGGCAGAGCGAAACGGATGTTCACCACGTCTCGTGGTCTCGACTCCTTCGATCAGTATCTCCAGGATGTCGAGAAATATCCGCTCATCCAGGACCCCGAAGAGGAACGCGCGCTCGCACGGCGCGCCCGGGCGGGCGACAAGGAAGCGGCCGAGCGACTCGTCACGGCAAACCTCCGCTTCGTGATCTCGTACGTGAAGAAGTACCAGGGCCGCGGACTGGGACTCGCCGAGCTGGTCTGCATCGGTAACGAGGGGCTTCTGAAGGCCGTGAAGAAGTTCGATCCCGACAAGGGCGTGAAGTTCATCTCGTACGCCGTCTGGTGGATCCGCCAGACCGTCCTCCAGGCGCTCGCCGAACAGACCCGGTCGGTCCGCATTCCGCTCAACCAGAACTCCAATCTCGCCCGCCTCGCCCGCACCGATACCGCCCTAACGCAGCAGTTCGGGCGCTCCCCCACCGACCAGGAAATCGCCGACGAGATGGCGGAGCCGGTGGACACCATCCGGGCGCTCCGCCGCGTCGCGGCCAGCGAGCTGAGCCTGGACGCCCCGATCGATCGAGGAGACCGGGACAGCGCCAGCTTCGGCGAACGCTTCGCCGGCATCGAGTCCACGGACATCGAGGAGGACGTCGAGGCGATCGCCCGCCGCGACTTCCTCGAGACGATGTTCGAGAGCTACCTGACCGAGCGCGAGCGCAAGATCCTCTACCTCTACTATGGTCTGGACGACGGCGAGGAGCGGACGCTGGAGGAGATCGGCTCCCTCCTCGGCGTCACCCGCGAGCGGATCCGGCAGATCCGGAACCGCGCCTTCGAGAAGCTCCGCGAAAGTCCGCACGGCGATTCGCTGTCCGGCTTCTGGAGCGCGAACTAGCAACACGGCAACGGGCAATTTCTCCTCGCCCGAATGCAGACCTGGAGCCGCCCGGTTTTCACCGGACGGCTCCCTTTGTTTTCCGTCTGGCCGCCGGCTGAACGACGGGACCGCTACGCGCGGCAACGACGACGGTCAGTCCAGCTCCGCCCCCTCCTCCGAGTCGCCGTCCCCGCGCGGAGACAACAGCACGAGCTCCCGTACATTCACGTCGGCGGTCGGGATCGTGACGCCGTCGCGCTCGTACGAGTCGTACTCGAGGCGGCCCTCCACGTAGACCCGGTCCCCCTTCTTCACGTAGTCCTCGGCGAACTGCGCCATCCGGTTCCAGAGGGTGAGCCGGTGCCAGTCCGTCCGCTCCTTCGGCGTGCCGTCGCCATTGGCGGGAATGCGGTGATTCGTAGCGAGGGAGAAGTGCGCGACCTTCGTCCCGCTCTGGGTCTGCTGGATGTCGGGCTCGCGCCCCACATGCCCCACAAGGATGATCTTGTTGACCGACCGGCTCATGGAATACCTCCGTGATCTGCTCGCGAGGACATTCCCCCCGCCCCGTCGCGAGCGCCCCGGGAGGGGAGGAAGCTTCGCGATGAATCTGCCGGTGCGAGTGGGGCACTCCCATGGAAGTGTGGGCCGACTTCCCCGTCCGGGTCGCCACTCGGTAGGCGCCGGCCTGGATGAGCGGCTCCCCGGCCGGAAGGCTGTACGTCGAATCCGCACAAGCCCCGAGAATAATGATGATTGCGGGATTCACCGTCAGAGTTGACGGTGAATCCCGCAACCCCCTAGATCAAATGTGGAATTGACCATCAAATCTGACGGTCAATTCCGCAACCGCCCTCCGTGCGCCGACGAGTGCGGAATCCACGTAGGCGGCACCTTCCGACGCGGCGCGTGTTTCGGCGCGGCAGGGTCGGAGGCAATATCGACACACCTCGAGATGACCGGGAATCCTGATCGAATGGAATGATCGACATGAGCGGAACCGCGAGAAGCCGTGTTTCGGTACCGGATACCCGCCTGCGCTCAACGGGCGTTCTCATCATCGGGCTGCTCGCCGCTGCGTGCGGATTCCAGGAGGAACCCACCTGGTCGGAAGCGGAGTACGTTGAAATCTACGCGGCCGCGCTCGGTTCCCTGCATCGCGTGGCAGGTTCGCCGGACACGCTCTTCGTGGATCCGCGTCCTCGGATGCTGATCGAGACGGGCCGGGACGCCTTCGAGATGGGCGACTTCAATCGCTTTGGAGACGACGCCTTTTCGCGTGCCGTGAGCGGGAGCCCGGAGGTCGCGCACTGCCGCACGGGGCCCATGACCGGATGCAGCGCGGAAGATCACCCCCGCTTTGCCGTCGTGTCCGAAGCCCGCGCCACAGGACCAAGGGATGCCGCACTGCTCGCGCTTCACCTCGACGACCGGGCCGCGCGCGTGGTCCGCGACTTCCGGATACAGCTGAGGTTCGTGCGTGGGGAATGGCAGGTCGTCGAGATCGCGGATGGGTCGTGACCTTCCTCGCTCTTGAACTCAGCGCTCGCCGTGGGGAGGCTCGCCGTGGAGGGGCTCGACGTGGCGGGTCATCGAAATCGCGGGTGGCTCATGACGTTCCTCGACTGAGGCAGGGCACTCGACCTGGAGGACTCGCTACCCCTTGCACTCGAACCAGGTCTTCCCCACCCCCCAGTCCACCGCCAGCGGCACGTCGAGCTCCATCGCGCCCTCCATCTTCTCCGTGACCATCGCCCGGAGCGGCTCCACCTCCGCCTCCGGCACCTCGAAGACGAGCTCGTCGTGCACCTGGAGGAGCAGCCTCCCCGGCGCCTCCCCCGCCTCGAGCGCCGCATCCACCGAGATCATCGCGATCTTGATCATGTCCGCGGCCGTCCCCTGGATGGGCGTGTTCTGGGCGACCCGCTCGCCGAACTGGCGCACATTCCAGTTGCGCGACTGGAGCTCGGGCACGTAGCGCCGCCGCCCGCTCAGCGTCTCGACATACCCCTGCTCCTTCGCCAGCTCCACCTGCTCGTCCAGGAAGCGCCGCACGCCGGAAAAACGGCGGAAGTATTCGGCGATGAAGTCGCCGGCCTCCTCCCGCGAGATCCCCAGCTGGCGGGCGAGCGAGAACTCCCCCTGGCCGTAGAGCGTACCGAAGTTGATCGTCTTGGCGCGCGCCCGCATCTCCGCCGTCACCTCGTCGATCGGCACATCGAAGATCACCGACGCCGTCTGTCGGTGAACGTCGATCCCCTCGCGGAACGCGGTCACGAACGCCTCGTCGCCGGAGAAGTGCGCCAGGATGCGCAGCTCGATCTGCGAGTAGTCCGCGCCGAAGAAGACGTGCCCCTCCTCCGGTACGAAGCCCTTGCGGATCTCCCGGCCCAGCTCCGTCCGGATGGGAATGTTCTGCAGGTTCGGATCGCTGGACGAGAGCCGCCCCGTCGCCGCCACCGTCTGGTTGAAGCTGGTGTGCAGCCTGCGCGTGCGCGGGTTCACCAGCTTCGGCAGCGCGTCCACGTACGTCCCGCGGAGCTTCTCGAGCTGGCGGTACTCCATCATCCGGCGCGGAATCTCGTGTCCCTGCTCGGCCAGTTCCTCCAGCACCGAGACGTCGGTGGACGGCCCGGTCTTCGTCTTCCGGATGACGGGCAGCCCCTGCTTCTCGAACAGGATCTCCCGGAGCTGGATCGTCGAATTCAGATTGAACTCCTCGCCCGCAAGCGCGTAGATCTCCTGCTCGATCAGGCGCAGCTCGCCTTCCAGCTTCCGGTTCATCTGGCCGAAAAAGACGGTGTCGATGCGGATGCCGTGGCCCTCCATGCGCGCGAGCACCGGCACGAGGGGCATCTCGATGGTGTGGAAGAGCGTCTCCAGCTTCTGCTCGCGCAGCTGCGGCTCGAACACGTTCTTCAGCCGGAGCGCACACTCCGCATCCTCGCACGCGTAGTCCCGCGCCTTCTCGACGGGCACCTCGGAGAACGGGATCTCCTTCTTCCCCTTGCCGCAGACGTCCGCGTACGAGACCGTCCGGTAGCGCAGGAAGTCCGTTGCCAGCGCGTCCAGCCCGTGCTGCCTCCGGCCGGGGTCGAGCACGTACGACGCGATCATCGTGTCGAACCAGATGCCGCGCAGCTCCACTCCGCATCCGGCGAAGACGATCATGTCGTACTTCA
>JBBDIW010000002.1:6010-9140 GCA_040880165.1 Gemmatimonadota bacterium
CGGAATTCGAGCTCGATCAGGATCTCGCGCAGCGCCGCCCGGTCCGGCTCCTGCACGGTGAAGCGCTCGAGGTCGAGCTCGACGGGCACGTCCTTCTGGATCGTGACGAGCCGGCGCGACAGGCGAACCTGCTCGGCGTTCTCCTGCAGCGCCTCGCGCGCGCGCTTCCCCTGGATCTCCCCCGCCCGTTCGATCAGCGTCTCGATGGAGCCGTACTGCTCCAGCAACTTGATCGCGGTTTTCGGGCCGATGCCGGGCGCCCCCGGCACATTGTCCGACGCGTCTCCGATGAGCCCCAGGTAGTCCACGACCTGCTCCGGCGGCACGCCCATCCTCTCGGAGGCGTTGCGCTCGTCGATCCACTCCGCCGCCACGCCCTGCGGACCGCCCCTTCCCGGATTCAGGAGATGGATGCCCGGGCCCACGAGCTGGTAGAAGTCCTTGTCGCCGGAGACGATGACCGCCTCGATCCCTGCGTCGCGCGCCTTCAGCGCCAGCGTCCCGATCACGTCGTCCGCCTCGAAGCCCTCCACCGCCACCACACGGTCATGGAATGCCTCGAGGATGTCGCGGATGCGGGGGAGGCTCGCCGCCAACTCGTCCGGCATCTTCTCCCGTGTCGCCTTGTACTCGGGATACTCGATCTCGCGCTGGCTCATCCCCGCATCGAAGACGACCGCCAGGTAATCCGGATCGAAGTCCTCCCGGATCCGGATCAGGAAGTTGATGAAGCCCCACGCCGCGGACGTGTTCTCGCCGCGCGAGTTCGTCAGAGGCCGGTTGATGAAGGCGAAGAACGCCCGGTAGATGAGAGCGTAGGCGTCGATCAGGAAGAGGCGCGGAGCCGTCTTTTCAGGAGTTTCGACCATGCGGTGAAGAGTTCTCGCGAAGTGGGTTTCGGGAGTAGACCGCTCTCGCGTTCGTCGGCCTCACACCGGTACGACGGAAAGGGTTCCTCGACGTTCTGGATGGGCAGACCGTGATTTCACCACAGCCTTCGGGGCCCTTTTCGATCGAGGCGGCGGGAGGCGAGCCGAGCGGCCCCAGCCGTGTCGGGGAGCCTCGCCGCATCCGTGATGATGCGACCGACTCGGCGCCGTCCGGCCCTTTGGATCGGGTGTTGCCCACCCCGAAACATGGTCGCGGAGGCGGTCCGGCAGCCAGGTGCGGAGCTGGGAAGGACCCTCGCCGGGCGACGCTGGAGCCAGGAGCCGCGAAATCTGCCGAGTTCGGCAGCGTGAGCAGGAAACGGAGGTTCATGGGATCGCTCCCGCCGCACCGGGCGCGGCTCCGGGCCCCCGGGTGCGACTGGGGGGCGCGACTGGGAGGCGCGCCTGGCGCTCGACCGGATGAGCGGCCCAATCCGTCACACGTGCCTCCTCGAGAGCGGGCCTGAAGCTTTGGGTACCGTATAGACCCCCAACCCTTCACGAATTCCGAACCATCCGCGCATGCGTGAAGGGTTGGGGCCCTCACAGACTTCACGGATCTCATCCACCACGTATGTGTGAAGGATTGGGCAGCACATTCAACCTCATCACGATCGCGTCCCGCATCCTTGGTTCCCTTGATCTTGTGCTGCCCATCCGAACCATCGACGAGCCACGGAAAGAGGGGCCACCGCGTGCGGTGGCCCCTCTGGCTCCGGCGGGCGGGCGCCGGAGATCCGAACCTGAATGCTTCCGACCCGAGCCGCTTAGCGCGGAACGGCCGTGCGTCCGGCGTCGGCGGCATGGAGCGCGTCGATCATCTTCTGCGCGGACTCTTCCATATCGATGACGAGGCTGTCGATGCGCGACACGAAGTAGTTGTGCGCGATGCTCACCGGGATGGCGATCGCGAGACCGCCGGCCGTGGTCAGCAGCGCCACCTTGATCCCTCCGGCCACGAGCGTCGCCTCCACCTCACCGGCCATCTCGATGGACTGGAAGGCGATGATCATCCCGATCACCGTCCCCAGGAAGCCGAGAAGCGGCGCCACGTTCGTGAGCGTCGCCAGCACGACGAGCCCCTTCTCGAGCTTGCTCAGCTCCAGAAGGCCCTGGTTCTCGATGGCCTTCATGACCCGCTCGGTGCCCTCGGCGCGGCGCTCGAGCCCCGCGAAGAGGATGTTGGCGGCCGGAGAGTCGGACTCGCGGCACACTTCGACCGCGTCCTCGATGCGGCCCTCGGCCAGCATCTCGTTGACCTCGGCGAGAATCCTCTTCGTGCGGCTGCTCTTGGCGAGCAGGTCGAAGAACTTCCAGATGATCACGATGATCCCGAGAACGAGACACGCCAGGAGCGGCCAGCGCATGAAGCCTGTGTCGTCCCAGAGCGTGGATACCTGCTCGCTGAAGGTCAGATCCGGTTGATCAATTCCGGGAATCTGGAGCAGTGCGCCATAGAGCTGCATGATACCGACCAAAAGGACCTCCGCCGTTTGTTTTCCTGGGACATATCTCGGCCGGCCCTTATGGACGACCGCTTCTCAGGTTCTGGACGAGCCAACATGGACGCGCTCCGGACACATGTCAAGTGTTCATCCAGAAGAAGCAATCTTCAGGCAGGCCGCGAAATGGCCGCTTCCTGCGGCTTCCAGAGGCGGCTCCCGGTTCAGGCACTCCTGATCCTTCGCGGGATGGAAGCAGCGCGCGTGGAACGCGCACCCCGAGCTGCCCGCGCGAGACCCCCGAGGTGTGGTGCCATCCTCTTCCAGGTGCACTAGCCGTTGGAGGTGCGCACCGCGTGGAAGGCTGATCGGGCGCTCGCGGGAACCCCTCGATCCGGTGGCGCCGGTGTGGCTCCCGGGCCTCGGTCGATCGAGCCGCGGAATCGCGGCCAGAAGCGCCCGGGTGTAGGGATGCTGCGGATCACGGTACAGCTCCTCCGCCGTCGCCAGCTCCACGATCCTGCCACGGTACATCACGGCCACCCGGTCGCTCACGTGCTCCACCAGCGAGAGGTCGTGCGCGATGAAGAGATAGGTGAGGCCGAACTCCTTCTGGAGGTCCGCGAGAAGATTGATGACCTGCGCCTGCACGGAAACGTCCAGCGCCGACACCGGCTCGTCGCAGACGATGAAGTCGGGTCGCACCGCGAGCGCCCGCGCGATGCCCACCCGCTGCCGCTGGCCGCCGCTGAGCTCGTG
>JBBDIW010000003.1:0-9030 GCA_040880165.1 Gemmatimonadota bacterium
GGATTAAAAGTCCGTTGCTCTACCAACTGAGCTACCGGCTCCTTCCCCGCGCCCTCGAGGCGCGATTCCTTCAACCGGACGCCGCTCCCGGCGCACCCGTCTCGCCGTCCGCCGCTTCGGGATCGGGCGGCCCCAGCCCCAGTTCCAGCTGCACCCCGGCGAACGTCAGCCGGTGGTGCGCGGTCGGGCCCAGCCGCTCGATGCCGTCGCGGTGCTCCGGTGTCCCATACCCCACGTTCGTCTGCCACCCGTACCCCGGATACCGTGCCGCGAGCCGTCGCATCAGGCGGTCCCGACAGACCTTCGCCACGATCGACGCGCAGGCGATGGAGTGGACCCTGAGATCCCCTTCCACCAGCGCCTCGTGCTCCCACCCCAGCCCCTTCACCGGCAGCCCGTCCACGCACACGTGCCCGGGCGCGACCCGCAGCATCCGGAGCGCCCGGCGCATCGCGCGCGTGGTGGCGACGAGGATGTTCAGCCGGTCGATCTCGCGCACCGACGCCGCGCCGATGCCGACGCACAGCGCCTTCGCCAGAATCTCGAACGAGAGCTCCTCCCGGTGGTCGCGCGGCAGCTTCTTCGAGTCCGTCGCGCCCTCGATCCAGACGTCCCGGGGCAGGATCACGGCCGCGGCCACCACCGGCCCCGCGAGCGGCCCCCGCCCCGCCTCGTCCACGCCCGCGACCCCATCAATGCCACGGCTCCAGAACCGCCGCTCATATCCGAGGGGGTCCTGGAGCCGTGTCATCGTCATGCGATCCCGAGGTTCAGGCTTCGGGGATACAGGAAATCAGCGGAAACGCTTCTCCTGGATGCGCGCCGCCTTCCCCTTCAGTCCGCGGAGGTAGTACAGCTTCGCCCGCCGGACACGACCCCTGCGGGCCACCTCGATCTGCTTGATGAAGGGCGAGTTCAGGGGGAAGACACGCTCCACCCCGATGCCACTCGACACCTTCCGGACCGTGAAGCTCTCGCCCATGCCGCCGCCGCGGCGGCCCAGGCAGACGCCCTCGAAGATCTGGATCCGCTCCTTGTCGCCCTCGCGCACACGGTAATGCACTCGAACCGTGTCCCCCGGGCTGAACTGCGGGACGTCGTCCCGGAGCTGTTCCTTGTCGATTTCCTGCAGCAGATCCGTCATCTTTGCCTCCTCGCCTTCGATCGTTGCGCCGGGCGTCCGTTTCCTGCCCAGTCGAATAGTCTAACGCCCTTTCCCACCGCGGTGAAGGGGCGATGCGCCGGTTTTCACTCCCGGTCCGCGTCGGGATCCTCCCGATCCTCCTCCTGAAGAGCCTTCGCGAGATCGGGGCGCCGCTCCCGCGTCAGCCGCTCCGATTCCCGGCGCCGCCACGCCTCCACCTTCCGGTGGTCTCCGCTCAGCAGCACGTCCGGCACCTCGAGCCCCCGGAAGTCCGCCGGGCGCGTGTAGCTCGGCGCGCTCAGGAGCCCCTCTTCGTAGAACGAATCGGTCGCCGCGGAATCGTGGTCGCCCATCGCCCCCGGAAGGAGCCGGACGACCGCGTCCGTGACGGCCAGCGCCGGGATCTCGCCCCCGGACAGCACGAAGTCGCCCAGCGAAAGCTCCTCGGTCGCGAGGTGCTCCGCCACCCGCTGGTCCACGTCCTTGTAGTGCCCCGCGAGCAGCGTGATCTCCGGCTCCAGCGAGAGCCGCACCGCGTCCTCGTGCCGGAAGACGCGCCCCCGGGGGGAAAGCAGGATGATGGGACCAACAGGTCTTGCATACAGAGCCGGAGGGGGTTCAGGAGCGGCACCCTCGCCGTCCTCGCCGCCTTCGCCGGGCGCGCCGCCGCCCGCCTCGCCCAGCGACTCCACGGCCTCGAAGAACGGCTCCGGCTTCATCACCATTCCCGCGCCCCCGCCGTACAGCGTGTCGTCCACGGTGCGATGGCGGTCGTGCGTGAAGTCCCTCAAGTCCACCACCCGGTACTCGACCAGTCCCTTCTCGCGCGCGCGCCCCGGGATGCTGGTCGCGAGAGGCACCCGGAAGAAGTCGGGAAAGATCGTGACGATGTTGATCTTCATGGGGAAGCCCGCGGCGTTCGGTCGATGAACTGGGAGCGGAATCGGATCGGAACAGGAACCGCAAGAGGACGACGCGCTGCTGCCTGAGACGTTGCCGCGGCAACGCGCCTCTACAGGTCCAGCAGTCCTTCGGGCGGGTCGATCACGATCCGCCGCTCCTCCGGATCGACGGAGGTCACGATCTGCTTCGTGAAGGGCACCAGGAGCGAGCGTTCCGCTCCCCGCACCTCGAGCATGTCGGCGGGATCGAGCTCGTACACTTCGGACACCTTCCCCACCTCCGTCCCGTCCACCGTCACCACGGCCATCCCGAGGAGCTGGTGGTAGAAGACGTCCCCTTCCTCGAGCGGCTCGGCCTCCGCGAAGGGGATGAGCAGGTAGCGGTTGCGCAGGAGGTCCGCCTGGTTGCGGCTGCCCACGCCCTCGAAGCGGAGCAGCCGCCCCGTCCGGAACGGGCGCACGCCCTCGACCTTCAGCGGCGGGAAGCGCTCGTCCGGGACCTCGCCCTTCAGGTCCGAAACGAGCAGTTCGCTCCCTTCCGCGAAGATCGTCTCCTCCCGGTCCGTCAGGGGCCAGACGAAGAACTCCCCTTTCGTGCCGTGGGGCTTGTTCAGGTGCCCCACGACCAGCCAGGGTGGCTCGCGATCATCATCCATGACGGGCCTCTTGTCGCTCCGGGCGCGGGAGCTTCGAGACTACTTCTTTTCCGCGTCGGCGTCCGCTTCGGGCGCCTTTTCGGCTTCGGGCGCTTCCTCGGCGGCTTCCGTCGCCTTCTCGGCGGCGGCGTCGGCTTTGGCCTCGACGTCGGCGACGGCCTTCGGCGCCGCGGCCTGCGCTTCCTCTTCGGCTCCGGACGCGCCGGGCTCGCCGGCCTCGTCGGCGGCTTCAGGCTCGGCGGCGGCCTCCGCGGCTTCGGCGGCCGGGACCTCCTCCGTCTGCGCCTCGATCTTCTCCGTGGTCTCCGGCGCCTGATCGGCTCCGGCGGTCACGGCCTCGGGGGCCTCCTCCGCGGCGGCCTCTTCTGCAGGGGCTTCAGCGGTGGCTTCCTCCGCGGCCTTCGCCTCGGCGGCCTCCTCGGCGGCCTTCGCGGCGGCGGCTTCCTCGGCTTCCTTCGCCTCGGCGGCCTTCGCGGCCGCAGCCTCGGCCTCCGCCTGCTTCGCGGCCTCTGCGGCGGCGCGGCGCTTCTCGGCGAGCGCCTCGGCGCGCACGGCCTTCTCGGCCTCCGGGTCCACCGCGCCGAAGACGACCGTGTCGTCCCCGCCATTGCGGGCCTTCTTGAGCAGCGACTTCATCGTCGTGCTCGGCGTGGCGCCCTGGCCGATCCAGTAGTCGACGCGCTCGAGGTCCACGACCAGCCGCGCCGGCTGCGTCAGCGGCCCGTAGTGCCCGAGGATCTCCACGAAGCGGCCGTCACGCGGCGCGCTGCTGTCGGTGACCACCACACGGTAGTGGGGTGCCTTCTTCCGGCCCATCCGCCGGAGTCGAATACGTACGGCCATCGTTACTCACAAGCTGTGCTTTCCCCCCTGCTTCACCAGTCGGCGGACAGGGGCCGGAAAACGGGTTACCGGGGCATGAGCCCCTTCATCTGCTTCATCATCTTCTGCATGTCCCTGAACTGCTTCATCAGCCGGTTGACCTCGGACACCGGCCGTCCGCTCCCCCGCGCGATCCGGGCTCTCCTCGAGCCGTTCAGGATCTCGGGCTTCTGCCGCTCCTGGGGCGTCATCGACAGGATGATCGCCTCCACGTGCTTCATCCGCTTCGGATCCATGTTCGCCGTCGGGATCTTCTTTCCCATCCCCGGGATCAGCTTCACGAGCTGCTCCAGCGGGCCCATCTTCTGCACCTGCCGCATCGCGGTGAGGAAGTCCTCGAGCGTGAACCGCCCCTTCCCCATCATCTTCTTTTCCAGCGCTTCCTGCTCTTCGGTGCTGACCGCGCGCTCGGCCCGTTCGACGAGGCCGACGACGTCGCCCATCTGCAGGATCCGCCCCGCCAGCCGCTGCGGATCCGCGGCGTCCAGATCGTCGACCGTCTCTCCCACGCCGACGTACTTGATCGGCTTGCCCGTCACCCCGCGGATGGAGAGCGCCGCTCCGCCGCGCGCGTCTCCGTCCATCTTCGTCAGGATGACGCCGGTCACGTCCAGGGCGTCGTCGAAGCCCTGCGCGATCTTCACCGCCTCCTGCCCCGTCATGGCGTCCGCCACGAAGAGGATCTCCTGGGGCCGGAGCTCCGCCTTGATCCTCCGGAGCTCCTCCATCATCGGCTCGTCGATCTGGAGCCGCCCCGCCGTGTCCACGATCAGGACGTTGCGCTTCTCCTCGCGCGCCTTCCCCACCGCCTCCCTGGCGACCTCGACCGGATCGCCCCCGGTCTCGCCGTAGTGCACCGGGATCGAGATCTGCCGCCCCAGGTCGCGCAGCTGCTCCACCGCCGCCGGGCGGTAGAGATCGCACGCCGCCAGCATCGGCTGACGGCCCTCGCGCACGAGCCGCTTCGCGAGCTTGGCCGCCGTCGTCGTCTTTCCCGAGCCCTGGAGCCCCACCATGAGGATGACGGTGGGCGGCGTCTGAGCCCAATGGATCTCGGGACGCCCCTCGCCGAGCAGGTTCGCCAGCTCGTCCTGCACGATCTTGACGATCTGCTGCCCGGGCGAGACGGCTTTCAGCACCTGCTCGCCCAGCGACCGTTCCTGAACCCGGTTCAGGAAGTCGCGCGTCACCTTGTAGTTTACGTCGGCCTCGAGCAGGACCCGCCGGACTTCCCGAAGACCCTCCCGGATCATGGGCTCCGTGAGGACCCCGCGTTCCCGGAAACGGCCCAGGACCGTGTCCAGCTTTTCGCTCAGCTCGTCAAACATCCTCGGTACACCAGCGGCTCAAACGACTGCGACCCCCCTTCGTCCCCTCCGGGACCCTCGATTTCCCGACGCCTTCTCCGAAAATCTGGAAGGGGCAAAGATGGATATAATAGAAGGATTTCCCGGGCTTCTCAAGGTCGAAGCGGGCATCGGTCCGCGCGGAGTCGGGCGGCGCGGCCGCTCGGGGCCGCGCGATCGTCGACTCGGTGCGGGCCTCGGCGCGGCATCGACAGGTGTCCCCTTTCGAGCGCTCAGTCGACGCGAATGATCTGGCTTCGACGCGTACCCACGGACACCATCTCGATGGGGGCGCCCGTGAGCTCCTCGATCCGGTCCAGGTACAGCCGCGCGTTCTTCGGGAGATCCGTGATGGAGCGCGCGCCCTGCGTGGACGTCTCCCACCCGGGCATCGTCTCCAGCATGGGCTCCGAATCCTCGAAGACCGACGTGTCGGCGGGAAACTCCGTGAGCACGCCGCGCGTGGTGCGGTACCCGGTCGCCAGGGAGATCTCGGGCAGGGTGTCCAGTACGTCGAGCTTCGTCACCGCGAGTCCCGTCAGGCCATTGACCCGTGCGGCGTAGCGCGCGAGCACCGCGTCGAACCAGCCGCAGCGGCGCGGGCGCCCGGTCGTCGCGCCGAACTCACCGCCGAGCTCGCGCATCCGCACGCCATCCTCCCCGGGCATCTCCGTCGGAAGCGGGCCGTTCCCCACGCGCGTCGTGTACGCCTTGACCACCCCGAGCACCACGCCGATGGCCGTCGGCCCCACGCCGACCCCGGTCGCCGCGGCCGCGGCCGTCGTGTTGGACGACGTCACGAAGGGGTAGGTCCCGTGGTCCAGGTCCAGCGCCGTCCCCTGCGCGCCCTCGAGCAGCACCCGGCGTCCCGCGTCCAGCGCCGCCGTGATCTCGAGACCCGTGTCCGTGGCGAGGGCGCGCAGGCGCGCGCCGTCCTCCATGCTCCGCTCCATCGCCTCGTCGAGCTCGGAGTTCGCGGATTCGCCCAGCGCTTCCAGCCGCTCCCGCGCCCGCTCGAGACCTTCGTTCACGAGGGTCGCCAGCCGCTCCGGGTTGTCCAGATCCGCCACCCGGATGCCCCGGCGTCCCGCCTTGTCCTCGTACGCGGGCCCGATGCCGCGGCCGGTGGTGCCGATCTTCTCGCGGGCGCGGTCCTCCACCACCCGGTCGAGCACGCGGTGATAGGGGAGCAGGAGGTGCGCGCGGTCGCTCACCCCCACCCGCTCGGAGAGGTCCACTCCACGCTTCGCCAGCGCCTCGTACTCCTCGAAGAACTGGAGGACGTCCAGCACGACGCCGTTGCCGAGCAGGCAGCGTTTTCCGGCGTGGAGAATCCCGGACGGGATCTGGTGGAGGATGAATTCCTCCTCCCCCACGTGGACGGTGTGGCCGGCGTTCGCACCCCCCTGGTAGCGGGCGACGATGTCCGTGTCCTCCGCCAGGACGTCCACGATTTTCCCCTTCCCTTCGTCTCCCCACTGGCAGCCCACCACCACGGTGCAGCCGCCGTCTTTGCCTGCTGGCACGTCAATGTCTCCGATGGACGTGAAAAAGCCCCTCCCAGCGGGACGGGCTGCTGGGGTCCGTCACCCACCGGACCCCGGGTTCGTCTTTCGTTCGCGGAAGCTAGAAATGGCGGGGATGGGTGTCAAGCAGGATCGCTCCCCGCCTGCACCCCGGCCTGCGCCAGAACCGCGTGCACGACCGTCCTGCCGGCGTCGTCGAGCGGGCGCAGCGGTGCGCGCGGATCGCCCCCGCGATACCCGAGCCGGTCCAGCGCCGCCTTCACTCCCGCCACGCCGAACGCGCCGACGATCTGGTCATGGACGGGAGCCACGCGCTCCTGCAGGCGTCCCGCTTCGCCCGTGCGCCCTTCGGTGAACGCGCGGTGGAGCGCGGCCGACTCACCCGGAACCAGGTTCGCGATTCCCAGAATCGCACCGACCGCCCCGATCTCGAGCGAGGCATACAGGCGCGCCCCGTTGCCCACCAGCACCTGGAAGCCCTTGCGCGTGCGCTCCACGAGGTCGCCCACCAGCCCCAGGTCGCCTCGCGAGTCCTTGATCCCGATCACGTTCTCGTGGGTGGAAAGCTCGGAGACGAGTCCCGTCCCCAGGTCGAGCGTGCTGAAGCGCAGCGGGACCTGGTAGAGGACGACCGGCACCGGGGAGCCGTCCGCCACCGCGGTGTAGTGGTCGCGCAGCACCGCGTCCGTCATCTGCCCCTTGTAGAACGCCGGCGGCTGGACCAGCACGGCGTCCGCCCCGCACCCGGCCGCCACACGGCAGTTCCGGATGGTCGCGCGCGTCGATTCCGCGCCGGTGCCGACCACCATCAGCCGGTCCTCCGGGATCAGCTCCCGCCCGCCCTCGATGAGCGCGAAGCGCTCGTCGTCGTCCAGGAGGACCGCTTCTCCGGTCGAGCCGCAGAAGACGATGCCCCGCACCGGGTGCTCCATCCAGCGCCGGAGATTGCTCCGCAGCCCCACCAGGTCGAGCTCGCCCGTGACCGGGTCGAAGGGCGTCGCGGCCGGAATCAGTATGCCGTTCAGTTCCACTGGAATGTTCGTCTCCTCGAATGCGATGACATGGATGACGACGCAATCGTTTGCGCCGGGTTCGGTCGCGCTGGCCTCGATTCAATGAAACGGGACGGCGCGACCCGATCGGGCCTCACCCGAACAGGTGCGACATCTCGTTGGACATGCCCGACTCGCCGTCGCCGGGACCGCTCCCGCCCAGCATGTTCATGTTCAGGTCGAAATCGTTCGGGTTCGTCGCCGCCGCCTTGGCGACCTCGAAGTGGACCACCCCCTCCTTCACGAGCTTCATGAGGTGCTGGTCGAAGGTCTGCGAGCCATAGTGATCCCTCCCCTCCGCGATGAGCTCGGGAATCTCCTCCGTCCGGTTCCGGTCGCGGATGCAGTCGCGGATCGTCCCCGTCACGAGCATCACCTCGCAGGCGACGACGCGCCCTCCGCCCTCCTTCTTCGGGAGCAGGCGCTGGCTGATCACGGCCTGAAGCGTCTCGGAGAGCCGCACGCGGATCATCTCCTGCTCGCTCGGGCTGAAGACGGACACCAGGCGCGAGATCGTCTGCACGGCGTTCTGCGTGTGGACCGTGGAGATGACGAGGTGACCGGTCTCCGCGGCCTTCAGCGCGATGTCGATCGTCTCGGTGTCGCGCATCTCGCCGATCATGATGACGTCCGGGTCCTGCCGCAGCCCCGCCCGCAGCCCGCTGATGAACGAGTCGGTGTCCGTGCCGATGTCGCGCTGCGTGATGGACGACTCCTTGTCCCGGTGGAGAAACTCGATGGGGTTCTCCAGCGTGACGATGTGCTTCTGCATGCTCCGGTTGATGTGCTCCACCGCCGCGGCCATGGTAGAGCTCTTCCCCGAGCCCGTCACCCCCGTGACCAGGATGAGCCCCCGCTCGTTCTCGGCGATACGCTCCAGCACCTTCGGCATCTTCAGATCCGCGAAGGTCGGGATCTCGATCGGGATGATCCGCATCACGATCATGAAGCTGCCGCGCTGCCGCAGGATGTTCACGCGGAAGCGGCCCAGCCCCGGCAGGCCCCACGAACAATCGTAGTCGAGGAGCTCGTCGATGCGCTCGCGGTCGCGCTCGTGCGGCATCAGCTTCATGGCGAGCTGGCGCACCTGGTCGTTGTTGAGCCGCTGCTCCGAGAGGGGGACGAGCGAACCGTGAATTCGCGCGCGCACAACATCTCCCGACTTGATATGAATGTCGCTGGCTCCCGCCGCGATCGCCTTCTTGAAGAGTTCAGTCATGCCCGTATTCCTTCGATGGAGGTCTCGGGAGAATCTCCCGCAGGCTTCGCAACATAGCTTTCGGCTTCTTCAATGGCACGTTTTTTGAGATTTTACTCCCGCCGTTCCCCGGGATTCGAGGGGTTGCAACAGCCTCTACTCCCCTTTCTGGAACCTCTGAACTGGACGGACATGAAGATGGCGACCCGACTCTTTTGTGATTGCGGTTGTGAGAAGGCCCTGTCCGGGTATGATGCCGGTGCCGCCCCCGTGCGTGTCAAGAGCGTGGCGGACATCGAGGTGGAGATCACGGTGCTGCCCGGC
>JBBDIW010000004.1:0-3740 GCA_040880165.1 Gemmatimonadota bacterium
CCCGCAGAGTGCCCCCGCACCCGCGCAACGCAAGCGGTGCCCTTCGACGGGGAAGGGGCCAAACCGGCGACTTCGGACCGCCCCCTTATCTGGCCGCGGCTCTTCGGCCCCGTGTGGAGCGCGTCAAATCGAGTGCCGGCGTGCGGCGGACGAGCGGGCGGCGACTGAGGCGTAGCGCAAGCTACGTCGCAGGGAGCCGCCGCGAAGCTCCGGCGTGCGCCGGTGCCGATTTCACGCGCTCGGCACCAGGCGGCGACTGAGGCGCAGCGCAAGCTACGTCGCAGGGAGCCGCCGCGAAGCTCCGGCGTGCCCAGCTGCCGATTTCACGCGCTCGTCACACCTTTCACAAGCTCGGCGCATGGTTTCATGGTGTTGTCGATCGCAGTATCTTCCGACATGAATCCACCCGCCACCCGCGCCGGCTACGTGACCCTAGTCGGGCGCCCCAATGCGGGAAAATCCACGCTGCTCAACGCGCTCGTCGGAGAGAAGCTGAGCATCGTGACGTCGAAGGCCCAGACGACCTGGCAGCGTGTCACCGGGATCTCCACTTCCGCGACGGCGCAGTTGATCTTTCTGGACACGCCGGGGCTGCTGGAGGTGAAGGATCTTCTCCAGCGTTCCATGCTCGCGGCGGCGCTCGAGGCGCTTCACGAGGCGGACGTCGTTCTGCTCGTGCTCGACGCGAGCGATCACTGGAGCAATTCCAACCGGAGGTTCATCGAGGGGACCCTCTCGAAGCGCGGCTCCGTTCCGGTGGTGGCGGCGATCAACAAGGTCGACCTGGCGAAGGCCGATGCGGTCCGTGAGTTGTCGGACTGGGTCGAGAAAGGACTCGGCGGTCGGGCCTTCCCGGTTACGGCGCTTACGGGGGAGGGGATCGAGCCCATGCGCGAGACCCTGGAGGAACTGCTTCCGGAGAGCCCCTTTCTGCTTCCGGCAGACGAGATCGCGACCGAACCGGTGCGCTTCTTCGTCGCGGAGCTGGTGCGGGAAACGATCTTCGAGCGTTATCATCAGGAGATTCCCTACGCGGTGTTCTGTCAGGTGGAAGAGTTCCGCGAGAACGAGGACCCTGTCTACATCCAGGTCACGGCCTACGTGGAACGGAACTCGCAGAAGCGGATACTCATCGGTGCGAAGGGTGCGGCGATCAGGGAGCTGGGCCGGGAAGCTCGGATCAAGATCGAGAGCTTCATCGGACAGCGCGTGTACCTCGACCTCTGGGTCAAGGTACTTCCCGGATGGCGCAAGCGGCGCGCGGACCTTCAACGCTTGGGATTCGACGTCCCGGGGGAAAATGAAGCCACGACTTCCTGACCGGTGGATGGTCCCCCTTCTGGTGCTCCTCCTCGTCCTGCAGGGAACGGTCGAGGCGGCGGCTCAGGGTGGCGAGTCCGGTGCACCCGCCAACGAGGGGGCGCTTTTCCTGCTCCTTCCCGTTGGTGCGCAAGGCGTTGCGACCGGGCGCGCAATGACCGCAACCCCCACCCAGGAAGCCGCGTTCTGGAACCCGGCGGGGCTCGCCCGGATCGACCGCAGCCGCTTCCTCATGTACCGCGGCGAGACGCTGGCGGGAGAGGCCACGGCCGTTTCCTTGCTCCTGAACCCCACATCGCTCGGAGCGTTCGGGCTCTCCTACCAGCTTCTCGACGTCGGAACGCAGGATCTCACCGACAGCGAAGGAATGACGCTCGGCTCGATCAGCGTTCGCAGCCACCTCGGGATCCTGTCCTTCGCGGCACCGATCAGGACCCGCTTGAACGCGGGGGTAAACTTCAAGCTCGTGCAGTTCCGGGTCAGCTGCCGGGGGCAGTGCGTGGATCCGGGAATCGTCGCCAGCACCTATGCGGTGGATCTGGGACTTCAGGCGATGCCTGTTCAACGAATTCCGCTGCGCGTCGGGGCGATGGTGGCGCACCTCGGACCGAAGCTGCAGGTGGTGAACGCCGAACAGGCGGACCCCCTTCCGACCCGTCTGCGCCTTTCCGCGGCGTACGACGTGCTACGGCACTTCTTCCCGGATGAGGATTTCGAGCTCTGGACGACCATGGAACTCGAGGACCGCTGGCGGGAGCCTGGCTCCCCGTCCGCGTACTTCGGCACCGAGTTCTCCTCCGGAACGAGAGACGTCGTCTTCGTCCGGGCCGGCTACGTGCTGGGCCGGATCGATCAACCGGACGGCGCCGCCGTCGGGATCGGCCTCCGCTATGAACGACTTGAGATCGCGGTAGCCAAGTCATTGGCGCGACCGGGCTTGAGCGGCGAAGGCGAACCGGTTCACGTCACCCTCGGGGTGCTCTTCTGACATGGAGTGGACGAGGAAGCGGACGGGGTTTCGCCCTGGCTTCCTGTCCTGCGTGCTGTCCCTGGCCGTGGCGTGCGTCGCCCAGCCACTGCAGGCGCAGAAGAGGGAAGCGGCGCTCATCCCCCCCGCGCTGCTCGACGCGCTCGCTCCGGAGTTCCGCGCCGGCCGCGGAATCGCTGCCACCGGTGGTTCCGGGCTCCTTTCCGCGGGCACGGCACCCGAACTCGCGGAATTCAGCGGCCGGGCGGCGGTCGCCTCGGCGATTCTGCCGGGCAGCGGTCAGTGGATCCTGGGGCAGCGCCGCTGGGCGCTCTACGTCGCGCTCGAGGGCGCGGCGTGGTTCGAGTACGCGCGCAGGAGAAGCAACGGGCGGCGGCTTCGTGAAGCGTACCGGGAGCTGGCGTGGCGCGTGGCGCGGGAGCCGGTCTACGGGGGTACGCGAATCGACGCTGGCTTCGAGTACTACGAAGCCATGACGCGCTTTCCCGCGTCCGGCGAATTCGACCGCGCGCCCGGCACTCCGGGCGTACTGCCGGAGAGCGACCCCGAGACGTACAACGGCTCCATCTGGGTGCTCGCGCAGCAGCTCTTTCTTCCGCCCGACGCGCCGTGGGACGAGAGTTCTCCGGAATATGCCCGCGCCCTGGAGTACTACGTGGACCGCGGCGTTCCGTCGGAGCTTCGCTGGGACTGGCAGGGAGAGGATACCGAGCGGGCGCGCTTCGGCGGCCTCATACACGACAGTGACGAGGCGCTCCGGCGCTCGATCACCATGCTTGGTGTCGTGATCGGAAACCACGTGTTCAGCTCGATCGACGCGATGATTTCCTCGCGCGTCCGGCAGCTCGCGGGAGACGGAGCTCGTGTGGAGCTTCGCATCGTTCCGCTGGATGCTGCCCCGACACGACGCACGGGCCACGGATATCGCGGCTTCGCGGTCGGCGGCTCGCGCGGCCCCTGGGCCCTTCGGGCGACCCTATTTCATTGAATTGAATGGAGCAGCAATGGCCAGCAAGAACGACATCCCGGAAGCCGGAACAATTCTCGAGCAGCTCAAGCGTTCCCGCCGGGGCCCGCTCAAGCCGAAGGAGCTCGCCGATGAGTTGAACGTCCCCACGCGCCACTATCGGCACTTCAAGAACGTGCTCAACCGGATGGTGGACGACGGAAAGCTATACCGTATCAAGGGAAACCGGTACGCAGTCCCGGAGAAGATCAACCTCGTGGTGGGACGCCTGCGGCTGATTCGGGCCGGGGACGGCTTCGTGATTCCGACAGATGGGAAGGAAGATGTTTTCGTCCCCTCCTCGGCGCTTGAGTCGGCGATGGACGGCGACCATGTCGTGGTGCGCATCGAGCGGCGCCCCCGGGGCCGGCAGCCCGTGGGGCAGGTCATCAAGGTGCTCGAGCGGGCGCATCCCACCATCGTCGG
>JBBDIW010000004.1:3840-8841 GCA_040880165.1 Gemmatimonadota bacterium
AGCCCGTGGGGCAGGTCATCAAGGTGCTCGAGCGGGCGCATCCCACCATCGTCGGTTCATACCGATCGTCGCAGAAGCTCGGTTACGTCGTGCCGCAGGATCCCCGAATGAATCGCGACATCTTCATCGCGCCGGGCGACACCATGGATGCGAAGGACGACGACGTGGTCGTGGTGCGGATCACGGCATACGGGGATCGGAAAGCGAACCCCGTGGGCGAGATCGAGAAGGTGCTCGGCCCGCTCACCGACCCCGGCGTCGACGTACTCGCAATTCTCTACGGCCACGGGCTTCCGCTCGAGTTTCCCCCCGAGGTCGAGCGGGCGGCGCAGGACGTCGTGCGGAGACATCGCGAATCCGAGGACACCGCGGGCAGGATCGATCGCACGGCGCTTCACGTCTTCACGATCGACCCGGCAGACGCGAAGGACCACGACGACGCGCTCTCCGTCACCGAGGTCTCTTCCGGCGCGGGCGGTGCCGGAGACGGCGGAAAGAAGAGCTCGGCCGGCCCCGGAGGCCCCACGTGGGAAGTCGGAATCCACATCGCCGACGTCGCGCACTTCGTGCAGCCGGGCTCGATCATCGACGTCGAGGCGCTCCAGCGGGGCACGAGCGTCTACCTGGTAGACCAGGTGGTACCGATGCTGCCGCACGCGCTCTCCTCGGACATGTGCTCGCTCCGGCCCGACGAGGACCGGTTCGCGATCTCCCTCTTCGTGGTGCTCGACCGGGAAGGGCGCGTGCGGAAGCACCGCTTCGAGCGGACGATCATCCGGAGCCGGCAGCGCCTGAGCTACGAGGACGTGGAGGAAGTCCTGGCGGGACTGCGGTCGGTGGACGCGCCCACGGACAGCGCGATCATGACGCTGCGGGCGCTGGCACGGACACTCCGGGAGAAGCGCAGCGAGCGGGGCTCTCTCGACTTCGACCTGCCGGAAGCCCGCGTCGTGCTCGGCCAGAAGGGCGAACCGGTCGACATCCAGAAGGTCGTGAGCCTGGAGAGCCACCGGCTCATCGAGAACTTCATGCTCCTGGCCAACGAGCTCGTGGCGAAGGAAACGTCCGAAAAGAAGCTTCCGATTCTCTTCCGCGTGCACGAGCCCCCCTCGGAAGACAGGATGGAGTCGCTGCGGGCCTTCCTCAAGTCCGTGGGGCACACGCTCCCCAAGGGGAAGATCCGTCCGAAGGACCTCCAGAACGTGCTCGAGCGCGTGGCCGGGCGTCCCGAGGAAAGTCTCGTCTCGACCGTCATCCTCCGGTCGATGAGCCGCGCCCGGTACTCCGTGGAGCGCCTCGGGCACTTCGGGCTCGCGTCTTCCTGGTACGCGCACTTCACCTCTCCGATCCGGCGATACCCGGACCTCGTCGTCCACCGGATCGTGACGCGCGCCCTCATCGAGAAGAAGTCGCTTCCGGGGGACTGGACCGTGGAGGAGATGGCTTCGGTCGCGGAGCACACCAGCGCGCGTGAGCAGGTCGCCCAGAAGGCGGAACGCGACAGCATCGAACTGAAGAAGATCGAGTTCATGAAGCGTCACCTGGGGGACGAATTCTCGGGCACGATCGCGGGCGTTACCGCCTTCGGCTTCTTCGTGCTGCTGGACGACTTCTTCGTGGAGGGCCTGGTGCACGTGAGCTCGCTCGGCGACGACTACTACCAGTTCGTCGAGGACGAATACTCCATGGTGGGGGAGCGCACGGGGCGCCGCTTCCGGCTCGCGGACCGCGTGCGGGTCCAGGTGGCGAGGGTCGACAAGGAGGAACGGAAGATCGACTTTCTCTTCGTCGAGGCGATCTCCGATTGACACCTGAAGAGGCTAGGTTTACCCTAACCCGCCAGTCTTCGCTCTCCCCACCGAGCCGCCCTCGATGAAGTCGGATTCGATTCTACTCTACTTCGGCCCGGAGCAGGCGGCTCCGCCGGATTTCGTCGTGCGCTTCAGCGCGGGGAAGGGGTTGAACGTGGAGACCGTTCCGACCGCCGAGGGCGTGGGATTCCGGATGAATCGGGCCTTTCCCGCCTGTCTCGTCCTCGACGGGGCGAGCGGGTCGGAAGAGGTCTTCTCCATCTGCGCGTCCCTGAAGTCGGACGCGTTCACCTCGATCGTCCCCATCGTGATTCTCACGCCCACGGATGGGGACGAGTACGCCGCCAGGGGGCTGAGCTCCGGCGCCGACGAGGTCATCACGAGCGCTGTTTCCGAACGCGAGAAACAGCTGCGCCTCGAGTTGGTGCTGCGACGCGCCTCGCGCGACGTGAACGTCCATCCCACGACCCGGCTCCCGGGTACGGTCCAGATCGAGCGGGATCTCGCCGACCGGCTCGCCACGGGCGACCGCTTCGCGATCTGCTACGCGGATCTGGATCACTTCAAGGAATTCAACGACCGCTACGGGTACAGCAACGGGGACCGGGTCATCCTCCTCCTGTCCAGGATCCTCCGGGACCTCGTGCGCGGACTGGCCCCGGGAGGCTTCGTCGGCCACATCGGCGGCGACGACTTCATTTTCAACACGCCGCTCGAGGTGATGGAACGCTGCTGCGACGAGGTCCTCTACCTCTTCGACGAGCTGATTCCTTATCAGTACACGGAAGAGGACCGGAAGGCGGGCTACTTCCTGGGGAAGGACCGGCGCGGAAGCATCCACGGCGTTCCGCTCATGACCCTTTCGATCGGGGTCGTGACGAACCAGTTTCAGGAGTTCACGCACACGGCGCAGCTGAGTGAACTCGCCGCAGAAATGAAAACCTACGCCAAGACTCTCCCCGGCTCGGTCTATGTCGTTGACCGTCGGCAGGTGGGAACTCCCCGAACCGACTGAGAACCGCGAGCATGAAGTCTCCCTCGATTACCGTATCCTGCCCCTCCTGCGCAACCACCTTCCCCGTCGATCCGGCCAAGGTCCCCGCCCGCGGCGTGCACGCCAGCTGCTCGAAGTGCGGGCGCGTCTTCCTGGTCGATGTCCAGGACGGGGCGAGCGCGTCCACTCCGGCCGCGTCCGCTCGCGAGGCTTCCACACCGAACGGTGGCACGAGCCCCGGAGCCTCGGCCCGGGAAAGCGCTGCGGATCCGGACGGGAGCGAAACGCCGCACCCCGGGCCGGGCGAAGGGTCGAAGGGAGGAAATGGCGGCGCGAAGGTGGATGAGGCGGCCGACGACTTCCGCGAGTGGAGCAGCTTCCGGGACCTCTCGTTCGAGCCGGATGACGACGGAGACGAAGCGGTGAAGCCCGTAGGCGCCACGGACACCGCCGATGCCGGAGCCGCGCGGGATGAGGCAGGATCGCCGGGGGCGGGGGAGGGCGCCGAAGGCCCGGGTGCAGCGGTAATGGAAGGCGAGGAGCCACAGGAGGCCGCCGACGCACCGGACGACAGCGCGCCGGTGAACGCTGTCGAAGCCACGGAATCCATGGATGCCGCCGCGGGGGTCGAAGACCCGGGGGGCGCAACGGGCTCGGGTGACGCAGCGGACGGGAAGGTCCGCGCGGACGCGGGCGGCGCGGGGGGTGAGGAAAAGAGAGGCGCGGCAGAGAAAGGCGAGGAAGGGGAGGGCAAGGGGGTGGCGGATGTGCAGGCCGAAGCTTCCGCCGGCAGCCCCACGTCCGCACGCGACACGGCGGCCGACTCCGACGTCGCCCCGGAGATGAATGCGACGTCCGAAGTGGACACGACGGCCTCGCTGGAGGCGTCCTCGGACGTCGAGATCGAGGCTCCGCCCACCTTCGGCCGCCGCGATCCCCACGAACGGGCGGCGCGGCTGGCACGGGTGCTCGCCTCCGACATGATCGCGTACAACCAGGACAAGTACGAGCAGGCGCTGAAGGGCGGAACGCTCGCGTCCGACTTCGAGGAAGAGGTCGAGAAGTCGTGGGAGGAGTACGTGGAGCAGGTCGGCAGGGACATGGCCGAGCAGAACAGCTATTTTCAGGATGCCTTGAACGAGATTCTCGCGCAGGGCGAGAAGCTTTTCTGAAGTCTCGGGAAGGCCGGAGCCGCGATCCCGCGTGCCGCCCCCGCCCGCACGACCGGGGGGGGACGGCGGAAGTGCAAGAATCTCAGTTACTTCCACCCGGTTGATGCCTTCCGGCCGCCCCGGTATATTCAGGGCCGTCCATTCGGACGGCCCTTTTCTTCTCCCGCAGCTCATGGAACAGCGCGATGAACAACGACCAGATCAAGGAACTGACCAGCCTGAGCGACCGCATCGCCGAACTCCGGGGGTTTCTTTGACCTCTCCAACCGGGAGAGAAGAATCGAGGAGCTGGAAGGGGCCATGGCGGCTCCGGGGTTCTGGGACCGTCCCGACGAAGCGCGCGGGACGATCGACGAGCTGAACCGCCTGAAGGGATGGGTCACGCCGTGGAAGGCGCTCTCCGAGAAGATCACGGAGCTGCGCGAGCTCGCGGATCTCCTGAAGGAAGAGCCCGACCCCGAGCTGGAAGCGGAATGGGCGAAGGAGCTCAAGCGCTTCGATCGCGCGCTCGAGTCGCTGGAGCTCAGGACGATGCTCCAGGGGGAGAACGACCACCTCGAGGCGCTGCTCACGATCCAGGCGGGTGCGGGGGGCACCGAGTCGCAGGACTGGGCGGAAATGCTCCTGCGCATGTACCAGCGGTGGGCGGAAAAGCACGGCTTCACCATCGGCGTGCTGGACCTGCAGCCCGGTGAGGAAGCCGGGATCAAGGGCGCGACGCTCGAGATCAGGGGCGAGTCCGCCTACGGGTACCTGAAGGCAGAAAAGGGAGTGCACCGGCTTGTCCGCATCTCGCCGTTCGACTCCCAGGCGCGGCGGCACACGTCGTTCGCGAGCGTCTTCGTCTACCCCGTCGTGGACGACGACATCGAGATCGACATCGACGAGGGTGACCTGCGCATCGACACCTTCCGCGCGTCCGGCGCGGGCGGTCAGCACGTGAACAAGACCGACTCGGCCATCCGGATTACGCACGAGCCGACCGGCGTCGTGGTGTCGTGCCAGCAGGAGCGCTCGCAGTTCA
>JBBDIW010000005.1:0-1484 GCA_040880165.1 Gemmatimonadota bacterium
TCGCCCGGTTCCGATTCGACGAGGATGACCCCCTGGTGCGCCTCGACCGCGCGGTGCACGACGGACAGCCCCAGCCCGCTCCCCCCGCGCCGCGTCGTGTAGAAGGGGTCGAAGACGCGCTGGACGTCGCCTCGCGCGATGCCCGGTCCGGAATCCCGGATGCTGACGCGCACGGGCGCGGAAATTCCGCTCCCCAGCAGCTTCGCGCTCCCCGCGCGCGCGCGCACGTCGACGACGACCTGGCCCCCCGGTTCGGAGAACTGGACCGCGTTCAGGACGAGGTTGAAGAGCGCGCGGTGCAGGAGGTCGGCGTCCCCCGGAATGTGGAGCGGGGTGTCGGTGCCCGATTCGCGGATCTCGACCCCTTCGCCGGCCGGGTGCTGGCGCGCGAGGGCAACGGCTTCGCGAACGATGGCGGCCAGGTCCACCCGCTCGATTTCGCCCATCTTGAGGCGCGAGAAGTCGATGAACTCCGAGAGGAGGCGGCTCAGCCGATCCGACTCGTTCACGACCATGCGAACGAGGAGCGCGCGGTCGTCCACCAGGAGGTCGGGATTCGTGAACTGCTCGACGGCGCTCCGTATGGAGGCGAGCGGGTTCTTGATCTCGTGGGCCATGGAGGCGCTGAGCTCGGCCACCGCTTCGAGTCGCTCGTTGCGCCGGTCCAACTCCGCCAGGCGCTCCAGGTCCGTGATGTCCTGGAAGATCGCGGTGACGGACGAGGCGATCTCGCCCTCCCCCTCGCGGACCGTGGTGCTCACGCCCAGGACGACCTCTTCCTCGTTGCGGCGGGCGGTCGTCTTGTACCGGTCCAGGGTGAGGCGCTCCTCGAGCGAGCGCCTGAGCAGGGTACCGAAGCCGGGGGCCACGCTCTCGACCGCTACGAGGATCGGCGCCCCCACCCACTGGTTCGCGTTCAGGCCGAGCAGGTGCTCGGCGGCGGCATTCATGTAGATCATCCGCCCGGCGGAGTCGATGGTGAGGACTCCGGTGGCGATCGAACCGAGGATCTCGGTCGTGTCGAGTCGCAGTCGGCGCAGCTCGGTCTCCACCACCCCCAGCGCCAGCCCGGCGCGCCGGAGCCGGTCGCCCAGCTGCCCCGTCGCCAGCGCCACCAGCGCGAAGAGGCTGATCTGGAGCACCACGGCGCCGGAAAACGTCTCGGCGTGCCCCCAGACGATGTCCGCGAAGTAGAGCATGCTCGCGAACGCGCCGATCAGGACGCCCCCCGGGAGGGGGAGGAGAAGGGCGCCGGAGCTGATCACCAGGATGTACAGCCAGGCGAAGTTGCTCTCCCCGCCGCCCGTGATGTGCACGAGCGCGGTCACGAGGAGCGCGTCGAAGATGACCTGGGTGTACAGGAAGTTCGTGCCCGGCTTCCGCGCGAGCACGTGCGTGTACCAGAAGGAGACCGCCGTCACCGTCAACGCGCCCAGGAACATGGACGTGGCGATGAAGGTCTGGTCCGGACCCGCTCCTCTCCA
>JBBDIW010000006.1:0-5351 GCA_040880165.1 Gemmatimonadota bacterium
AGGATGAGGTGGGGGAGAATGAAGTCCGGCTGCGGCAGCGCGTCCACGAAGAGGACACCGGCGAAGCCGATGAGGAAGACCGGGACGAGGAAGAGCTGGAAGGTGGGGAAGAGCATCACGGTCCTGCGGAGCGTCCGGTCGTCCCGCGCGGTGAAGGCCTTCATGAAGAGGTGCGGCCACATGGTGAGCCCGATCGCGCTGACGAGAATCGCCGTGGAGTAGGCGCCCCAGCTCCAGGGCTCGCCGCTTCCGCTCAGCCCCGGAAGCGTCAGCAGCTCCGGGCGCTCCGCCAGGATCCGCTCGAACATCGGGCCGATCCCGCCATAGAGAGCGTTCGGGAGGTAGATCCCCAGGATCCAGGCGATGAGGACCATGAAGATCCCCTGGAAGGTGTTCGTCCAGCCCACGGCCGTCACGCCGCTCACGAGGACGTAGAGCACCACGATGCCGTACGCGACGAGCGCCCCCGCCCAGAGCGGGACGTGACCCTCGGTGACCGCCTCGATCACGATGCCCGCGCCCCGCATCTGGAGGGTGATGTAGGGGACGAAGGCGAGGACGCTGAGGAGCGCGATCATCACGGAGAGCCCGCGCGACGGAAAGCGTCCCACCAGCAGCTGCGCCTGGGTGACGTATCCCTTCCGCCGGCCCAGCTGGGCGGTGCGCGGCCCCAGCGCGTACCAGGGCGCGATGCCCAGCACGCCGTACGAGAGGATGTAGAACGCCGCCGCGCCCCGCGAGTAGGCCCACCCGGGCCCGCCGAGAAAGGCGAAGGCGGAGAAGATCGTGGCACCGGTGACGAAGTACATGACCAGGAGCCCGAAGTCGCGGTCACCCGCGACGAAGCCCGTGACGCTCTTCGAGGTGCCGCGGCCCGCGCGCAGCCCGATCGTGAGCGTGAGCGCGAGGTAGAGCCCGATGATGCCCGTGACGATCTGCCAGCGCTCCATCAGCGACTTCCCCCCGCGGCCCGGTCGGCGTCGGCGTCGCGGTCTCGGCGGCGTTGACCCGGCGCGGCTTCACGCACCGGATGCCCGCCCTCCGCGGCAGCCCGGCGCTCTGCGCGCACGGCGCCTTCCCGCCCGCCGTCGCCGCGCGCGCGCGCCTCGCTCCCGTCCAGGATCCAGAGGGCGACGCACCCCAGGACGATCCAGAGGACGGCCCACGCCATCGAGAAGGGGAGGCCGAGAATGAACGGCCGGGCGCGGTTGAAGGGAACGGCGCCCGGCCACGTGACGGCGAGCGCGTACAGGATGAAGAAGGCGAAGACGGCGATCCGGACGGGGGAGGTTTTCACGCGGAGAGGTCGCTCCTTCGGGCGGGCCGAGGCCGCGGCGGGGCGGTGTGGGTGTCGAACATGCATCGCAATCTATGCGTCGCGCGGCTGGCCGCCAGCGGGGTCCGCCGGATGAGGGGTGCGGGTCGGAGGCGCTCGATCGAAGGTCCCCCGTCGGAGATCGCCGGCCAGGGCACTTCGGCGGGGGGCGGGCTCAGCGGCCCTTGAAGTCCGGGTCCCTCTTCTCCACGAAGGCGCGCACGCCCTCCCGGCCGTCCTCGGAGGCGAACGCCGCGAGAAAGAGTTCGCGCTCGAGCTCCAGCCCGGCGGAGAGCGGGGTCTCGAAGGCGCTGCGGATGGACTGCTTGGCGAGACGGAGGGCCACCGGGCTCCATCGTGCCATACGGCCGGCGATCTCCTTCGCCTTCTCCAGGTGCTTCCCCTCGTCCACCAGGAACTCGACGAGGCCGATGCGTGTGGCCTCCTCCGCGTCCACCAGGTCACCCGTGAGCGCGATGCGCATCGCCTGTCCCGGCCCGACCAGGCGGGCGAGTCGCTGCGTCCCTCCGGCACCCGGGATGAGCCCCAGCCGGATCTCGGCCTGCCCGAAGCGGGCCGTACGATCCGCGACGCGGAGGTCGCAGGCGAGGGCGAGCTCGGATCCCCCGCCCAGGCAGTAGCCGTGCACCGCGGCGATCATGGGCTTCGGGAAGTCGGCGAGCGCGTCGTACACGCGACGGTGCTGGTAAACCTCGCGCTGCTCCGCCGGGGTGCGCGCCGCGAACTCCTCCACGTCGGCCCCCGCCACGAATGCCTTCTCGCCGGCGCCGTGGATGATCCCGACCTTCACGGCCGGATCCACCGCAAGGCGGTCCACCGCGTCCATGATCTCGCCCCGCACCGTCGCGTTCAGCGCGTTCAGCTTGGCGGGGCGGTTCAGCGTGATGACCGCGACCGGGCCCGTCTCCAGCAGGATCGTCTCGTAACTCACGCGTTCTCCCCTTCGGATGTTCGCCGCGCTTCTTCAGAATTCCTCGTTGTCCGCGGCGCTTCAGTCCCAGCGGTAGAATCCCTCTCCGGACTTCTTTCCCAGCTTCCCCTCGGCCACCATCCTCCGGAGGATCTCCGGCGGGCGGAAGCGCTCGGAGCCCAGCTTCTCGTGCAGGTACTCGGCGATGCCCAGCCGGACGTCCAGCCCCACCAGGTCGGTCAGCCGGAGCGGCCCCATGGGGTGCCGGTATCCCAGCTCCATCGCGCGGTCGATCGACTTCGCATCGGCCACCCCTTCCTCCAGCATGCGCATCGCCTCGAGACCGAGCGCCACGCCCAGCCTCGACGAGGCGAAGCCGGGGGAATCCCTCACCACGACCGGCTCCTTCCCCAGACGTTCGACGAAGGCGACGGCCCGCTCCAGCGTCTGCGGGCTCGTCCGGTTTCCGTAGACGATCTCCACGAGCCCCATGATGTGGACCGGATTGAAGAAGTGGAGGCCGAGGAAGCGCTCCGGGCGCCCGAGCACATCCGCCAGCTCCTCGATGCTGAGCGACGAGGTGTTGCTCGCGAGGATGGCGTCGGCGTCCGCGGCCTCCTCCACCGTGCGGAAGAGGCCAGACTTGATCTCCATCGATTCCGGGGCCGCCTCGATCACGAGGTCGGCGTCCCGTACCGCGTCGGACAGATCCGTGCCCGTCTCTACGCGGGAGAGGGTGGCGTCGCGCGCCTCCGGCTCGACCTTGCCGAGCGAGACGCCCTTGTCGAGGTTTGCCGCGATCCGCTCCACGCCCCGCGTGGCCGCGGCCGAATCGACGTCGAAGAGGGTGACCCTGCACCCGACGGAGGCCGCCACCTGCGCGATGCCGTGCCCCATCGTCCCGGCGCCGAGGACGGCGACGCGTTCGACGGGGCGGCCGGAAGTCGAGCGCTCGGGTGTATTCATCCCGTCAATCCGCCTCGAGCACGGTGGCGATTCCCTGTCCGACTCCGATGCACATGGTCGCGAGAGCGGGGGCGGCGATTCCCGCGCGCTTCATCTCGTGGACGAGCGTCGTCAGGATGCGGGCGCCGGAGCAGCCGACGGGGTGTCCCAGAGCGATGGCGCCTCCGTTCGGGTTGACCCGCTCGGGATCCAGCTCCAGCTCCAGCATGCAGGGGATGGCCTGCGCCGCGAACGCCTCGTTCAGCTCGACAAAGCCGAGATCGGATGCCGCGACGCCCGCCCGCGCGAGCGCGGCCCGGGTGGCCGGCACCGGGCCCATCCCCATTCGGTGCGGCTCCACGCCCGCAACCGCGGAGGCCGCGATGCGCGCGATCGGAGTGAGCCCCAACGCACGCGCGCGCCCCTCCTCGACCACGAGGAGCGCGGCCGCGCCGTCGTTGATGCCGGACGAGTTGCCGGCGGTGACGGTGCCGTCCTTCCGGAAGACGGGGCGGAGTCGCGCGAGGGCCTCAAGCGTGGAATCCGCACGCGGGTGCTCGTCCTCGGCGACCTCCACCGGATCACCCTTCCGCTGCGGAACGGAGACGGGCACGATCTCCCGCGCAAAGCGCCCCTCCGCGATCGCGCGCGCCGCCCTGCGCTGGCTCTCCAGCGCGAACGCGTCCTGCTCCTCGCGCCCGATGCCGAACTCCTGCGCCACCACTTCCGCTGTCTCACCGAGCCCCATCGTCCAATCCGGGGAAAAGGCGGGGTTCGGGAAGCGCCAGCCGAGTACGGTGTCCGCGACTTCCGGAGTGCCGCGCGCGTAGCCCTGCTCAGGCTTCAGCATCACGTACGGCGCGCGGCTCATGCTCTCGACGCCACCGGCTATGAAGACGTCGCCCTCGCCGGCCGCGATGGCGTGAAACGCAGAGTTCACGGCCTGGAGCCCGGAGCCGCACAGGCGGTTCACGGTCTGCCCCGGCACCGAGACGGGCAGTCCCGCCCGCAGCAGCGCCATGCGCGCCACGTTCCGGTTGTCCTCACCCGCCTGGTTCGTGCAGCCGAAGAGGACGTCATCGACGGCGCCCCCCTCCACGCCGTTGCGCTCCAGGAGGGCCTTGATCACGTGCGCGGCGAGGTCGTCCGGCCGTACCGTCGCCAGTCCGCCGCCGTGCCTTCCCACCGGGGTTCGCACGGCGTCCACGATCCACGCGCTTCGCATCGGCCCGCTCAATCCAGCGCCACCCAGACGCTCTTCGTCTGCGTGTACTTCTCCAGTGCCGCCCGGTACCCCAGGTCGCGCCCGTTTCCGCTCTGCTTGTATCCGCCGAAGGGGGAGGCGGCGTCGTACTGGTTGTACGTGTTGATCCAGATCGTCCCGGCCTGGATCCCCTGCGCCATGCGGTGCGCCTTGCCGATGTCCCGCGTCCAGATGCCGGCCGCGAGCCCGTAGATCGTGTCGTTCGCCTTGTCGATCGCGTCGTCCACGTCCGTGAAGGGAATGACCGCCGCGACCGGTCCGAAGATCTCCTCCTGCGCAATGCGCATCTTCGTGTCCACATCGGCGAAGACGGTCGCCTCGACGAAGTTGCCCTTCCCGTTCACGGTCCGGGGCTCGCCGCCGGTCACCAGTCGGGCTCCCTCGGCCTTGCCGGCGTTCACGTAGCTCATCACGCGCTCCTGCTGCGCTTCGCTCACGATGGCCCCCAGCCGGGTCGTGGACTCCATCGGGTCGCCGATCGTCATCTTCGCGGCGCGCGCGGCGAAGCCGTCCACGAACTCGTCGTAGACGCCCTTCTCCACCAGGACCCGCGACCCCGCCGCGCACACTTCGCCCTTGCCGTAGAAGATGCCGGTCGAGGCGCCGCGCACCGCCGCGTCGAGATCCGCGTCGGAAAAGACGATGTTTGGCGACTTGCCGCCCAGCTCGAGCGAGACCTTCTTCAGCGTGTCGGCGGCGGTGCGGGCGATCGTCTTTCCGACCTCGGTGGAGCCCGTGAAGGCGATCGCGTCTACGCCGGGATGCCGCACGAGCGCCGCCCCCGCGGTCTCGCCGAAGCCCGGCACGACGTTCAGGATGCCGGGGGGGAATCCGGCCTCGGCGGCGAGCTCCCCGAGCCGCAGGGCGGTCAGCGGGGTCTGCTCGGCCGGCTTCAG
>JBBDIW010000006.1:5451-6589 GCA_040880165.1 Gemmatimonadota bacterium
TCGAAGAGGGGCTTGCCGTTGTCCCGCGTCTCCAGCTCGCCGAGCTCGTCGGCGTTCTGTTCGATGAGATCCGCGAGCTTCCAGAGAAGGCGCGCGCGCTTGTGCGGATTCATTCTCCGCCACTTCGGGTGCTCGACCGCGGCCCGGGCGGCTTCCACCGCCCGGGCTACGTCTGCCGAGTCTCCAGCGGCCACGTCGGCCAGAACTTCACCGGTGGCAGGATTGAGCGACAGGAAGGTCTCGCCGGAAGCGGCGTCCTCCCATGCATTGTTGATCCAGAGACGGCTTCGGATCTCGGAGGCCATGTCAGCTTCCCGTGAAGGAGGGCTTCCGCTTCTCGATGTAGGCGTTCAGCCCTTCCTTCGCGTCCTTGCTGGCGAAGAGCTCCCGCTGGAGCTCGCGCTCGACCGCGAGGGCGTCCTGGAGGGGCAGCCCCATGCCGGTCTGGACGGCGCGCTTGATGTTCGCGACCGCCCGGGCGGCCTTGTGGCTCGGCGTGAAGCCGCGGGCGTACTCCATGACCTGCTTCATGAAGTCGTCATGGCTGTCCGTGTCGAGAATCTTGTTGATGATTCCGAGCTCTTCGGCCCGTTCGAAGTCGAAGGTCTCGCCGGTCGCCATGAGCTCGATCGCCTTCGACTTGCCGACGATCCGGCAGAGCCGCTGCGTGCCGCCGGTACCCGGCAGGACGCCCAGGTTCACTTCGGGAAGACCGGTCTTTCCTGCGCCCTTGCGCGCGACGAGGATGTCGCACGCCATGGCGATCTCGAGCCCGCCGCCGACCGTGTGGCCGTTCAGCGCGGCGATCGTCAGCTTCGGCGTCTGCTCCAGGCGGTTCAGCGTCTCGTTGGCGTGGAGGCAGAAATAGTACTTGAAGGTGGTGTCCACCTCGGAGAGCATCTGGATGCTCGCGCCGGCACAGAAGAACTTCTCGCCCATGCCCGTCAGCACGATGACCCAGGCGTCGTCGTCCATCCGGGCGCGGACGATCGCCGCGTCCAGCTGGAGCATCATTTCGTGCGTGTAGGTGTTCGCGGGCGCGTCGTCCAGCGTGATGACCGCGACCCCGTCCTGCACCTCGTAGTGAACCAGCTTTTCAGCAGCCATGCGTGTTCCCCTTCGCTCGATGTGAGTTCTT
>JBBDIW010000006.1:6689-8090 GCA_040880165.1 Gemmatimonadota bacterium
CGCAGGTGGTTCCGGACGAGCAGACGGAGCCTGTCCTGCGGCCGGGAGACGCGCTCGAGGTCCTCGCGCAGCCGTTCCAGGATCGTGCCGAAGCAGTGCTCCTGGATCAGGAAGAGAAGCTCTTCCTTGCTGCTGAAGTAGTAGTACAGCCCCGAGAGGCTCACGCCCGTCGCGGCGGCGATGTCGCGAATGCTCGCGCGGTGATATCCTTTCTCAGCGAAGACGGCGGCCGATTCCCTGAGGATCCGGGCAAGTTTTTCGTCGTACGTGGGACGCTCGTCCAAGGCATTCGCTCCCGCGGTTGAAATCGTTCGTACGAGCGTTCGAACGCCAAGCTACCGGGGCCGGTTGCGAGGGTCAAGCGGGGTGCCGCCCCGGGGGCAGAAGGACATGCCCATCACCCGGCCTCTGAAGAGAATGCCACCCCGCCGCGTAGTGGGGTAGAACAGTGCGTCGACGCGCGCCGTGCGGCACGCGCCATCAATCTGACCGGAGTCGAGGACCCATGGCCAGCTGGAAAACGACCATAGCCCTGGGGCTGATCGCGGCGGGGGGGATTCTTCCGCTGACGGCCCAGGAGAGGGATGCCTCCGAGGCGGTGCAGCAGGCCGCGGCGCGGACGGGGCCCGTCTTCCGCGTGCCCGTCACCGGCATGATCGAGCTCGGTCTCGCGCCCTTCGTGGAACGGAGCATCCGTGAGGCGGAAGCGGCGGGCGCATCCGTCCTGATCCTGGACATCGACACCCCCGGAGGAAGGGTGGATGCCGCCGAGCGGATCACGAACGCGGTGAGCGACGCCAACGTGCCGGTGTATGCCCTGGTCAACCGTCACGCCTATTCGGCCGGTGCGATGATCGCTCTGTCTGCACGCGGAATCTACATGCGTCCCGGCTCGGTTATCGGGGCGGCCGCCCCGGTCGGCGGCGACGGTTCCATGGCACCCGAGAAGATCGTTTCCGCCATGCGCAGCGCGATGCGCTCGCTCGCCGAAGCCCGCGGACTGGATCCGCAGGTGGCCGAGGCGATGGTCGACCAGGACATCGAAATCCCGGGGGTGATCGAGGAAGGCAAGCTTCTCACGCTCACCACGGAGGAGGCGGTTGCGCTCGGGTACGCGCAGGAGATTACGGACTGGGTCGCACTGATGACGGAGCTGGGGACGACCGGACTCCCGCTGAACGACATGGGTGTCAACTGGGCGGAGCGACTGGTTCGCTTCTTCTCGAATCCCATTGTCGCGCCCTTCCTCCTGTCGCTCGGTTTCCTGGGCCTCCTGGTCGAGATCAAGACGCCCGGCTTCGGCATCGCCGGCGCAGCGGGGATCCTCTCGCTCTCTCTCTTTTTCGGCTCGCACCTCATCATCGGGCTCGCGGGGATGGAGGCGCTGCTCATCTTCGCGGC
>JBBDIW010000007.1:0-1446 GCA_040880165.1 Gemmatimonadota bacterium
CGAGATGAAGTGCGCGTGCCCCCCTTCCGTGAACGCCAGGATCCACCCGGTCGTGCGCGTCGTGAAGACGCGCTCGAGATAGTCGTCCTCGAAGTTCTCCATTCCCGCGAGCTCCTTGCCGCTCGCCAGCCGCCGCCGATACAGGTGCATGGGGATGCGCTTCATGTATCCCTGGTGGCTGACCGTCACCACCACGTCCTCGTCCCCCACCGTGTCCTCCACGGTCGGCCCGTGCTCCTCCGCGTCCGCGAGAATCACGGTGCGCCGCCTGTCGCCGAAGCGCTCCACGACCTCGGCCAGCTCCTCGAGCATGACCTCGAGCTGCCGCTCCTCGCTCCCCAGGATGGCCCGCAGCTCCTTGATGATGCCCTCGAGCTCCTCCAGGCGGGCCGCCAGCTCCTCGCGCTCCAGCGACGTCAGCTTGCCCAGCCGCATGTTCAGGATCGCGTCCGCCTGGATGCCGCTCAGTCCGAAGCGCTCCTGCAGCCTCTCGGACGCCTCCGGCCGGTCCCGCGAGTCACGGATGATCCGGATCACTTCGTCGATGTAGTCCAGCGCCGCCGCGAGTCCCTCGACGATGTGCTTCTCAGCCTCTGCCGCCTCCAGCTCGTGGCGCGAGCGCCGCTGGATCACGTCCAGTCGATGGTCGCGGTACCGCTCCAGCACCTGCTTCAGGTTGAACTCCTTCGGCTCGCCGTGGTCCAGCGCGAGCACGATGGCGCCGAACGTCGCCTGCAGGTAGCTCCGCCGGAACAGCGTGTTCAACACCGCGCCCGAATTCGCCCCCCGCTTGAGCTCGATCACCAGCCGCAGCCCGTCCCGGTCCGACTCGTCCCGGATATCGGACACGTCTTCCAGCTGCCCCTTCCGCGACACCGCCACGATCTGCTCGATGATCTTCGTCTTCGACACCGCGTACGGCAGCTCGGTCACCACGAGCTGCTCCTTTCCGCCCCGCAGCGCCTCCTTCACCACCCGCGCGCGCATGATGATCCGCCCGCGCCCGGTCTCGTACATGTCGCGGATCCCGTCCGCCCCCACGATGAAGCCGCCCGTCGGAAAGTCCGGCCCCGGCAGCACCGTCATCATCTCCGCGACCGTGCATTCCGGGTTCTCCACCAGCAGACGGATGGCCGCCGCGACCTCGTTCAGGTTGTGGGGCGGAATGTTCGTGCTCATCCCCACCGCGATCCCCGAGCTGCCGTTCACCAGCAGGTTGGGCAGACGCGTGGGAAGCACCGTCGGCTCTTCCAGCCGAGCGTCGAAGTTCGGGGAGAAGCTCACCGTCTCCGCGCCGATGTCCGCCAGCAGCTCCATCGCGACGGATGCCAGCCGGGCCTCCGTGTACCGGTAAGCCGCCGCGGAGTCGCCGTCGATCGATCCGAAATTGCCCTGCCCGTCCACCAGCGGGTAGCGCAGCGAGAAGTCCTGGACCATCCGCACCAT
>JBBDIW010000008.1:0-1413 GCA_040880165.1 Gemmatimonadota bacterium
TCGGTCGAGATCACCCCCGGGCGGACCGAGGCACGGCAGGGCGACGTGATCCGGTTCGAGGCCGTGGCCCGCGACGCGGGCGGCAATGTGATCGAAGGCGTGAGACCGTCCTGGACCTTCTCCCCCGGCCAGGGAATGATCGGCGACGACGGCGCCTTCGTGGGCTACGAGCCCGGTGAGTACCTCGTCACCGCGAACTTCGGCAACCGGAGCTCGGACGCGGTCGTGCGTCTCGAGCGCAGGGATGTGCGCCGCGCGCTCCGGGTGATGGGCCGCCTCCCGCGGGAGCTCTTCACCACCGAGGAAGTCTGGCTGCACCCGAACGGGAAGAACGCGTACCTCGGCACCGGAAGCGGAGGGGACCGGCTGTACGTGCTGGACGTCAGCGACCCCACCAGTCCGTTCGTGACGGACTCGCTCATGGCCAACACCCGGCGGGTGAACGACGTGATGACGACACCGGACGGGAAGGTTCTCGTGCATACGCGGGAGGGCGCGGCGGACCGGAGAAACGGAATCGTCATCGCGTCGCTGGAGGACCCGGCGCACCCCGAGGTGATCGCGGAGTTCACCGACGGCGTCACCGCCGGCGTCCACTCCGCCTTCATCTACCACCAGGACGCGTACGGGACGCACGTCTATCTCACGAACAACGGGACCGGCGCGATCCATATCGTGGACATCTCGGATCCGTACAACCCGCGGGAGGCGGCGCGCTGGACGACGCCGCGGCCGGAGGCGGGGCGCTCGCTCCACGACGTGGACGTGCAGGACGGGCTCGCCTACCTCAGCTACTGGAACGACGGGCTGGTAATCCTGGACATCGGGAGCGGGATCAAGGGCGGTAGCCCCTCCAACCCGCAGCTCGTCTCGCAGTTCAAGTACGACCTGAACGCGCTGTACCACGACGTGGAGGTCACGGGCGGCCCCGGCTTCATTCGCGGAACGCACACGGCGTGGCGGCACAACGACTACGTCTTCATCGCCGACGAGGTCTTTCCGGCCGCAGGGGTGGCGGGAGCGAAGGACGCGGCGGCCGGCCGCGCCTACGGCAACCTCCAGGTGATCGACGTGAGCGACATCGAGAACCCGCACTCCGTCGCCTGGTACGAGCCGGAGTTCGGCGGGGTGCACAACCTCTGGGTCGCCGGGGACACGCTCTACATGGGCGCGTACAACGGAGGCTTCCGGACCTTCGACGTCTCCGGAGAGCTGCGTGGCGACCTGCGCGCGCAGGGGCGGGAGATCGCGCACCTGAACACCGCCGACATGGACGGGGTCGTGCCGAACGCGGCGATGACGTGGGGGGTCGTGGTGCGGGACGGTCTGGCCTACGTGAACGACATGTACAACGGGCTCTGGATCGTGCGGATGGAGCCGAGAGATCCGGAGCGGCCCGTGATCCCGTAGCGC
>JBBDIW010000009.1:0-1114 GCA_040880165.1 Gemmatimonadota bacterium
CCTCGGCGTAGAACGGATTATCCCGGAGCTGGAGGCCGACCCTCTCCTCTCCGGCGCGGACCGCCACGACCTCGGTGTCCACTTCTCCCAGGGTGTATCCGACGAACTCCTGCTCGGCGTCCGGGTCCAGCTCCGTCCACCCTTCGTCCAGCTCGCTCGCGAAAACGCCGAGGTCGCTGGCGGCCCTGTCGGCGCGGCTTCGGGCACGCTGCTCGCCCAGCGCCTTCTCGAACCCCTTCACGTCCACGGCATACCCCCGCTCCCGCGCCATGGTCTCCGTGAGGTCGAGCGGGAAACCGTAGGTGTCGTACAGCCGGAATACCTCCGCGCCGCGGATGACCGGTGGTTCCTCCGGCTTCACCAGGAGCGCGGGAGCGAGCGCCTCGAAGCGCTCCATCCCCCCGTCGATGGTAGTCAGGAAGCGCTCTTCCTCCGCGCGCGTCGTCCGGACGAGGTGCTCGGAACGCGCCCGCAACTCGGGATACGTGTCCCCCATCGTTTCGATGACCTGCTCGACGACCGGCGTCAGCGTGGGACCTCGCCGGCCCAGCAGCCACGCATGGCGGACCCCCCGTCGGAGGATGCGCCGCAGCACGTAGCCCCGACCCTCGTTCGCCGGAAAGACACCGTCGGCCAGGAGAAAGGTTACGGCCCTCGCGTGATCCGCGAGAACGCGGAAGCTCACCCCTTCGGGATCCGAGGCGTCGTACGCCCGCCCGACGACCTTGCTCACCCGGTCGAGGAGGGGCATGAAGAGATCGGTGTGGTAGTTCGAATCGACCCCCTGGACCACTGCCGCGAGCCGCTCGAGCCCTGCGCCGGTGTCGATGGATGGCGCCGGCAGGGGATGCAGCGTTCCCTCGGCGTCGCGATCGAACTGCATGAACACGAGGTTCCAGAGCTCGATGAAGATGCCGGCCTCGCCCGCCTCGACGAAGTACTCCTCGGTGATGGGCCCCTTCTTCCGTTCCTCTTCGGGACGGAGGTCGTAGTGGAGCTCCGAGCAGGGCCCGCAGGGGCCCGTGTCGGCCATCTGCCAGAAGTTGTCCTCGTCCCCCAGGAAGAAGATGCGTTCCTCCGGCACCCCGACGACCTCCTTCCAGAGCTCGGCCGC
>JBBDIW010000009.1:1214-7615 GCA_040880165.1 Gemmatimonadota bacterium
AGCGTCGGGTCGTCCTTCGGAACGAGGGGCGCGCTGGGACGCACCTCGTGCCCGCGCGCCGCGAAGTAGTCCAGGAACCGCTGTCGAATTTCCGCTGCTTTCATCAACCTTCCGACCTTGCGTGCACAGGGTGCGGGGAAGCCCCCGGAGTATACCGTCCGCGGCATCCAGGCTCAATCTCCCGCCGGGCCCGCTCCCGCCAAACCCCCGGCGGTCCCGACGCCCGCATCCCTTCTAGCCCCGGTGAGGCCGGAAGGTGCGACGGCGCCTCCCGGAAGCAACGATGGAGGGCCCCGGCCGATGCCGGACCCTCCATGACTGCTCCGCCGGCGGACGCGGCGGCGGACAGCGTCTTCGGCCGTCAGTCCTCAGTCCTCGTCCCCGTCCCCGTCGCCGTCCGCATCGGCTTCGTCCGAGCCGCTCTTCACGCTTCCCGGCAGCTCGAGCGCCGCCCGGATGCGCTGGTTCACCTCTTCCGCGATGTCGTCGTTCTCCAGGAGGAACTGGCGCGCGTTCTCCTTTCCCTGCCCCAGCCGGAGATCACCGTAGGAAAACCAGGAACCGGACTTCTCGATGATGCCGAGCTCCGAGCCGAGGTCCACGAGGAGACTCGAGTGGCTGATCCCCTCGTTGTAGAGGATGTCGAACTCCGCCTGCTTGAAGGGAGGCGCCACCTTGTTCTTGACGACCTTCACCCGCGTGCGGTTCCCCGTCAGGTCCTGGCCGTCCTTGATCGCCGCGATCCGGCGGATGTCCAGCCGCACCGAAGCGTAGAACTTGAGCGCGCGTCCACCGGGGGTCGTTTCCGGGCTCCCGAACATGACGCCGATCTTCTCGCGGATCTGGTTGGTGAAGATCACGGACGTGTGCGAGCGGTTCACGGCTCCCGTGAGTTTCCGCAGGGCCTGGCTCATGAGGCGGGCCTGGAGCCCGACGTGGGAGTCGCCCATCTCGCCCTCGATCTCGGCGCGGGGCACGAGTGCCGCGACGGAGTCGATGACCACGACGTCCACCGCGTTGCTGCGGATGAGGACCTCGGCGATCTCCAGCGCCTGCTCCCCCGTGTCCGGCTGCGAAACGAGCAGGTTGTCCACGTCCACGCCCAGCTTGCGGGCATAGGCGATATCGAGGGCGTGCTCGGCGTCGACGAAGGCGGCGATGCCGCCCGTCTTCTGCGCGTTCGCGATGATGTGCAGACAGAGCGTCGTCTTTCCGCTGGACTCCGGACCGTAGATCTCGCTGATGCGACCGCGCGGAATTCCGCCGATGCCGATGGCGGCATCCAGATTGAGCGCCCCCGTCGGAATCGCGGGAATCTGGACGCGGGCCCCGTCGGAGCCCATCCTCATGATCGCGCCCTTGCCGTGCGCGCGCTCGATCTGCGTGAGGGCCGTGTTCAGGTCCTTCTTCTTCTGTTCGCTCAGCTCCGCCGTTGCCATTGACTCTCTCTCTGTTGGGATCCGGGCTCCACAGCCGACCCTTCGCGTCCGGTCCAGACCGTTCACCGCCACCTTCCGGAGCCGGGCGCACCCGGCCTCGGGGGAAGAAGGTACCATACCCGAAGATATGGCGAAAGGGTCTCCTCTGACCCTTAAGCTATCGCATCGCCTCGGTCATCAGAATGACCATCCGGGACGACACGCGCCGCTCCCGGCACCGTGGCGCATGAAAAGCCGCGCTCGGAACGACTGCGAGCGGAACACGCGGCAGTTCCGGTCTCATCGGCCGTCGCGGGGCCGCGGGAACTTCGCGGGGCGCGGAAGGCGTTCCCCGGGTGACACCGTCGTCCGGATCATCCATCTTGACAGTCGGCCGCGGCAGCGGACGCCCATCACGCCCCCGGAGGGACCCTGGAATGAAGGAGCTGGAGTACGACCTCGTGGCGATCGGCGGCGGCACCGCCGGCCTGGTCACCGGTGCGGGAGCGGCCTACCTGGGGGCGAACGCCGCGATCGTCGAGAAGACGGCGCTGGGCGGAGACTGTCTGTGGACCGGGTGTGTCCCGTCCAAGGCGCTGATCGCCGCCGCCGCGGTCGCCCACGAGATGCGCACCGCGGGAAGGTGGGGGCTGGTGGAACATGCGCCCCTCCACTCCTTCGGCGACGTGATGGAGCGGATGCGCGCGGCGCGGGCGACCGTCGCCCACCACGACGACCCGGAACGCTTCCGGAAGATGGGTGTGGACGTGCTCGAGGGGGCAGCGCGATTCCTCGAGCCCGGACTGCTGGACGTGGAAGGCGTCGGACGGGTCCGCGCCCGACGCATCGTGATCGCGACCGGTGCGGGGCCCGCCGTACCGCCCATCCCGGGGCTGCGCGAAGCCGGCTTTCTGACGAACGAGAGCGCTTTCGACCAGAACGAGCTTCCCGAGACCATCGCCATCCTGGGCGGCGGCCCCATCGGGCTCGAGTTCGCGCAGATCTACGCGCGGCTCGGCGCGCGGGTCACCGTGATCGAGAGGGACCCCGACGTTCTCCCGGGAGAGGATCCGGATGTCGCACGCGCCATCCGCGCGCTCCTCGCCGGCGAGGGGATCCACTTCGCGGTCGGGACCTCGGTCGAGCGGGTCGAGCGGTCGCCGGACGGCAAGGCCCTGATCGCGGCCGGAGGCGAGCGGTTCGAGGCGGCGGAGATCTTCGTCGCCACCGGCCGGCGTCCCGCCACGGACGGGCTCGAGCTCGGGCGCGCCGGCGTCGTGCTCGACCACGGCGCCGTGCGGGTGGATGCGCACCTTCGCACGAGCGCGAAGGGGGTCTGGGCGGCGGGCGACGTGACGGGCGGCCTCCAGTTCACGCACGTGGCGGAGTACATGGCGAAGACGGTACTCCAGAACGCCCTGCTTCCCTTGAAGAAGAAGGCGGACTTCTCCGGCGTCCCCCGGGTGACGTACACGGATCCCGAAGTCGCGCACGTGGGGTTGGGCCAGGGGGAGGCCGAGGAGCGCGGCGGCCGCACGTTCCGGTACGACTTCGGCGACCTCGATCGCGCCATCGCGGACGGGAGGACCGACGGGTTCGTGAAGATCACGGCGGACAGGAGAGGCGGCATCATGGGGGCCACGATCGTCGGAAGCGGCGCCGGGGAGCTGATCTTCCCCCTCGTCCTCGCCCGCCAGAACGGGATTCCGCTCTCGAAGATCGCGGGAACGATCTTCCCCTACCCGACGAGAATGGAGGGGATCAAACGCACCGCGGACCTCTACCAGCGCACGCGACTGGAAGGGGCCGGGGGCCGGATTCTGCGGAAGGTGGTCTCATGGATGACATGAAGCGCGAGCCGGACCTCCCGCCCGCGACCGGGGAGAGACCCTACCTGAAGCTCCTCGCGCTCGCGGCGCTCATCATGGGCGGAGTGGCGCTCGCCCGCTTCACGCCGGCCGGCGACTACCTCACGCGCGAGGGCGTCGGCGCCGGCATCGAGACGCTTCGGGGCTCCGCGTGGGCTCCACTCGTCTTCGTGGCGGTATACGCCGGCGCGGTGGCGCTCGCCATTCCCGGCACGATCCTCACGCTCGCGGGAGGGGCGCTCTTCGGCGTCTTCTGGGGATCGGTCCTGAACAGCATCGGGGCCAACATCGGGGCGAACTTCGCGTTCCTGATCGGGCGCTTCCTCGGCCGGGGCGGCGTCGCGCGCCTCCTCGGATCGCGGATCGACCGTCTGGACAGGGCGACGGAGGACAAGGGCTTCCAGGGCCTCCTGACGCTTCGCCTCATTCCGGTCGTGCCGTTCAACGCACTGAATTTCGGTTCGGGACTCACGGCGATCTCCTGGCCGAAGTACGCGCTCGCCACGGCCATCGGAATCCTGCCCGGAACCGTCGTGTATACCTTCTTCGCCGACGCCCTCCTGCAGGGGTCGCAGGAGGCGTCACGGGAGGCCTTCCTCCGCGTGCTGCTGGCGGGCGGTCTGCTGATCCTGCTGAGCCTGCTTCCCTCGATCCTCAGGAAAATGCGCATTTCACTCTTCGGAGTCGCAGCTCCCGTTCTCGTCGCGACCCTCGCCGGCGGTGCGTTCGCCCCCGCGGACGCACAGGCGATCCCGGACCACGCCGCGCTGACGGCGCTCCTCGGCGAGGTGGTGAGGGGGCCGCGCGTCGACTACGCGCTCCTCGCCGAGCGAAGAAGCGCGCTCGACCGCTACGTCCTCGCGCTCTCGCGCACCGGCTCGGAGGCCCTCGCGGCATCGCCCGACCCCGTCCGCCTCGCGTTCTGGATCAACGCCTACAACGCGTGCATGCTCATGCGGGTGGCGGACAACTACCCCATCCGTCGCGGCGGCGCGGGCCTCCTCGGGACGCTGCGCAACATCGCGGCGGGTCGACCCGCGAACTCCGTCTGGCAGATCCGCGACGTCTTCACCGGGACGTTCTGCCCGGTCGCCGGCGAGGAGCGCTCGCTGGACGGGATCGAGCACGAGATCATCCGGCCGACCTTCGGAGAGCCCCGTATCCACTTCGCCGTGAACTGCGCGGCACGGAGCTGCCCGCCGCTCGCTGCGGAGGCGTACACGCCGGACGCGCTCGACGCCCAGCTCGACGCCGCCGTGCGGGGGCTGCTCGCGAACGAGGAGCATTTCCGCATCGAGCGGAACGGGACGGCGGTGGTGCGGCTCAACCGGGTCCTGGACTGGTACGGCGACGACTTCGGGGGCGAAGCCGGGTTGCGCGCCTTTCTGGCGGAGTATCTCGAGGGGGAGGCCCGGGCGGCCCTGCTCGACCCCGCGACGCGAATCGAGTACTTCGAATACGACTGGACCCTGAACGACGACGCCGGGTGAGCCGGAGGGTGAGCCCGCGCCTCCCGCATCTTCCGCTCGGTATCGTCATTCCCGCGCTGGACGAGGCGGCACGGCTTCCTCTCCTTCTGCGCGACCTCGCGGACCTCCCCTTCCCGCACGAGGTGGTGGTCGCGGACGGAGGATCCGGCGACGGAACCGCGGCCCTGGCAGAACGGGCCGGTGCGCGGGTCGTGCGGAGCGCCGCGGGTCGCGCGCGGCAGATGAACCGGGGCGCGGCGGCGCTCGAGACCCCCTGGCTCCTCTTTCTCCATGCCGACACGCGCCTCACGCCGGAGGTCGGGCCCGCGATCGCGCGCTGGCTGGACGGGATCCCCTCGGACACCCGCTCCGGTGACGAGCCCGCGGCGTTCTTCGGCTTCCGGCTCGAGGGGGAGGGGGCGTTCTGGCGCTTCATCGAGCGGGGACAGGGCATCCGTGAGCGATTCGCCGGGCTCGTCTATGGCGACCAGGGTCTCCTCGTGTCGCGGGCGACCTTTCTCGCCGCGGGAGGTTTCGAGGACGTCCCCCTGATGGAAGACGTGCGGATGATCCGGACCCTCCGCGGGCGGGGGCGCGTCGAGCGCCTTCCCGCCTCGCTCCTCACGAGCCCGCGGCGCTACGAACAGGAGGGCCGATGGAGGGCCTTTCTCCGGAACGCGCTCCTCATCGCTCTCCACGGGATGCGCGTGCCGCCCGATGTTCTCGCCCGCTGGTACCGCACCCGACGCGACTCGGGATCCGCCGGTGCGCGGTCCGGAGCGGGCGATGCTTGGCCCATCGCCCCTGCGCCGGCGCCCCCCGCGCGAACGCTCATGATCTTCGCGAAGGCGCCCGTTGCGGGGACCGTAAAGACGCGGCTGGCCGCGGAAATCGGCGAGAGGGCGGCCACCGCGCTCTACCGCAGGATGGGCCGGGATATCGTGGACCGCGTCCGCTCGGGTCCCCACCGCACGGTCGTCCTCTTCGACCCGCCCGATGCGCTCGCGCTGATGCGCGAGTGGCTGGGAAGCGACGGTCTCGACTTCCGCCCGCAGTCCGAAGGTGATCTGGGAGAACGGCTGGACGCGGCGTTCAGGGAGGGCCTCGCCGCGGGCACGGCCGCGTGCGTCATCGGCACGGACATTCCAGGCCTGACGCTGGCGCGGATCGAGGAAGCGTGGGCGGCGCTGGAGCACAGCGAGATCGTGCTGGGGCCCGCCGAAGACGGCGGATATTATCTGCTGGGGCTGAACCACCCCGCACCGGCGCTCTTCGAGGGGATCGAGTGGAGCACCTCCGTCGTGCTCGAGCGGACGCGCGAGCGGGCGGCGCGCCTCGGCCTCCGCGAGACGACCCTCGGGACGCTCCGTGACGTGGACACGGTGGCGGATCTCGGCGCCGCGTCCCATCTTATAGAAGGCCGTTGAAGAAGTACGGTGCGCTGCGCAGGGGTCTTGCATGGTTCAGCCCAGGAACGACGAACGTCGCGACCCGAGCGCATGGTCTGTCATGAGAGTATTTCGCGACACCTGAGCGCTTTGCGCGAAGACCAGGGTAACAACGCCGCAGGCGTTGTCGCGAAAGCTACGGCGAGCGAGGAGAGACGACGGATCAACATGCAACCCCCCTGCGCCCGGACCACCTGC
>JBBDIW010000010.1:0-7609 GCA_040880165.1 Gemmatimonadota bacterium
CTGCAAGATCGTGTACTACGGTCCGGGTCTCGGTGGAAAGACCACGAACCTCGAGTACGTATACTCGCGGATCAACCCGGATACCCGTGGAAAGATGATCTCGCTCGCGACCGAGTCCGAGCGGACACTCTTCTTCGACTTCCTTCCGATCGATCTCGGCTCGATCCGCGGCTTCAAGACCCGCTTCCACCTCTACACGGTGCCCGGCCAGGTCTACTATAACGCGAGCCGGAAGCTGATCCTGAAGGGCGTGGACGGTTTGATCTTCGTGGCCGATTCGCAGGCAGGGAGGACCGAGGCCAACATCGAGGCGATGCACAACCTCTACGACAACCTCGAGACCTACGGGTACGACCTCGCCACGATTCCGTTCGCCATCCAGTACAACAAGCGCGACCTTCCCGACGTCCAGTCCGTGGAAGATCTCCGGGCCCAGCTCAATCCTTCGGGCGTCCCGGACTTCGAGGGAGTCGCGGTCGAGGGCGACGGCGTGTTCGACACCCTGAAGGCGGTGAGCAAGCTGGTCGTGAAATCGCTCAGTTGAGCATGGCGCTGCAGCGTCGCATGAATCTTCCGAACCTCATCAGCATGGGGCGGATCGCGGCATGCCCGGCGGTCTTCGTGCTCGCCTTCTCCTCCAGCGCCGGCTGGCTCCTCGTCGCGTTCCTCCTCTTCGTCGCGGCGAGCCTGAGCGACCTCTGGGACGGCTACCTGGCACGCAAGCATGGCCTGGTGACCGACATGGGGAAGCTGCTCGATCCTCTCGCCGACAAGCTTCTGCTCGTCTCCACGCTCATTCCCTTCTACATCATCTCGAGGCAGGGCGGGGATGTGGGTCTCCTTCCCTGGTGGGGCGAATTCCCGCTCTGGGCGCTCGTCGTCATCTTCGGACGGGAGGCGGCGATGACCCTGTTCCGCGGCTTCGCCGCGCGGCGTGGCGTGGTCATCTCGGCGGGGCAGTGGGGGAAGGTGAAGGCCTTCGTCCAGAACCTCTTCAGCGGGTCGGTCCTCCTCTGGTACGCGGTCGCCACCATGGCGATCGACCGCGGGTGGGACGGCGCGCTCTGGAACGCATGGGCGCATTTTCATGGCGCGTTCGTAGGCGTCAGCCTCACACTCGCGATCGTTCTGACCGTATATTCGATGCTCGTCTACCTCTGGAATTACCGGCTCCTCCTGGAGCGCTGATCCGGAAGAACGTGCCGCACGGGAACGAGGGAAAGGAGAACCGGGGAGAGCCGCGCGCGGCAGCGTCCTCGGGCGCGTCCGATGGTGGGTCTGCGGGTGGCGGAGGAGGCGGTGCGGGTACCGCCGCGCCCCGAGCGATCGTCATCGGCGTGGGAGAGGAACTGCTCTCGGGTCGGACCGTGGACACGAACGGCGCCTGGCTGGCTGGCGAGCTCGCGACGCTGGGAATCCCCGTCCACCGCCATCTGGCCGTCGGTGACGCGATCGAGGCCATCGAGGAGGCGCTCCTCTGGGGCCTCACCCGCGGCGATGTCGTCATGATGACCGGGGGGCTCGGCCCCACGCGCGACGACCGCACGCGCCAAGCTGTCGCGCGGGCGCTGGGCCGCCCACTTCGCCAGGACGACGCGCTCGCCTCCAGCCTGCTCGAACGCTCGCGCGCGCACGGTCGCCCGGACCCGCCGGCCGCGTACCTGGACCAGGCGAAGGTGCCGGAAGGCGCACGCATCCTGAAGAATACGCTCGGCTCCGCGCCGGGACTCGTTCTTGAGGTCGACGAGAACGTCGTCGTTCTTCTCCCGGGCGTGCCCTTCGAGATGAAGGGACTGTTCCGGGACGCGGTCGTGCCGCTCCTCGCCCGGCGATTCGCGGCGACGCTGCGACCGGTACGATCCCGCTCGATCCTCACGACGGGGATCGCGGAGTCGGTGCTGGCGGAGCGGGTCGCGGCCGTCCTGCCGCCGGAATCGGATCCGGTCGAGGTGGCGTTCCTCCCCCGCCTCGGCGACGTGGAGCTGCGGCTCACGGTCCGGGAAGGGGCTCCCGACGAGGCGGAGGCGTGGCTCGACCGTGTGGAAGGTGAAGTCGCACCGCTGGTCGAACCGTATCGTTACCGGGCGGAGAGCGGGAGCGTTGTGGAAGCCGTCGCCGCACGCCTCGTGGCCTCGGGGCGGACGGTTGCGGTGGCAGAGAGCTGCACGGGCGGCCTTCTCGGTGCGCGACTGACGGACCGTGCGGGCGCGTCGGGGTATTTCCTCGGCGGAATCATCGCGTACGCCGACGAAGTGAAGGTCCGGGAGCTCGGCGTGGCTCCGGAGGTCCTCGAGGAACACGGAGCGGTCTCGGCCCAGACCGCGCGGGCGATGGCGCGCGGGGTCGCCCGCCGCTTCGGTTCGGACGTCGGGCTCGCCATCACGGGAATCGCCGGCCCCGGGGGAGGCACGGCTGCGAAGCCCGTGGGAACCGTCTGGTATGCGATTTCCGTAGGAGAGAAGGCGGAGGCGCACGAGGGGCGCTTCCACGGCGGCAGGGAACAGATCCGCGAGCGGAGCGTGCAGGCGGCGCTGGCGCTGGTTCTTGGAGAGATGAAGGTTGACTGAGACCCGAAACCGAGTGAATCGATGACGAGCAACGATCCGACGACCGGGCGCACCTCGACCTCCAGCGAGGAAGCGGAGGGGAGAGAAACGCCCGGAGAGGTGGAGAAGGACGAGGAATCCGGCGCTGACGAAGCGGGGGCGACCGGCAGCTTCGAGGCCGAGGCGGCGGAGCTTCAGGCCGATTTCGATGCCCTGAACGACCGCCACCTCCGCCTGGCCGCGGAGTTCGACAACTTCCGACGCCGCGCCCAGAACGAGATGCGCGAGTCGTGGGCGCGCGCGCAGGCGGATCTCGTGCGGCGGCTCGTCGACAGCCTGGACGACCTGCAGCGCGTCGCGGACATCGACCCGGAGACGACGACGGTTCCGGCGCTCATCGAGGGGCTGGAGCTGGTGGAGCGCAAGCTCTTCCGTGCGCTGGAGGACGCGGGGGTGGAGGCGATCGACCCGGCGGGCGCGCCCTTCGACCCGGAGTCGATGGAGGCCGTGATGCGGGTGCCTGCGGACTCCGAAGACGAGGACGACCACGTGGACCAGGTCTTCCAGAAGGGGTATCGCCTGAAGGGCCAGCTCGTGCGTCCCGCGCGGGTGAGCGTCCGGAAGCATGAGTGATGGCGACGGCGACGAAGGACTTCTACAAGATTCTCGGGATTCCGGAATCCGCAGGGCAGGACGAGATCAAGAAAGCCTACCGGAAGCTGGCGAAGGAATCCCATCCGGACGCGAACGCGGGTGACCCGGCGGCCGCGGAGCGGTTCAAGGAGATCGGAGAGGCGTACTCCGTGCTCTCGAATGCAGAGAAGCGCAAGCAGTACGACCAGATGCGCAAGTACGGCTCCTTCGGGTTCGGCCAGCGGGGTCGCGGTCCCGCGCCCGGTCCGGGCGGCGCCCCCGGCGGGCGCTATTCGACGGGCGGAGGCGAGACGTTCTCCTTCGAGGATCTCTCGGGCTTCGGCGGCATCGGAGACATCTTCAGCACGATCTTCGATCGCGGCCGCCGGGCGCAGGGCGCGCCGCGTCCCGGACGCGAGAAGGGGAAGGACGTCGAGTACGTCGTGGAGATCGACTTCGAGACCGCCGTGAAGGGGGGGCGGATCTCCATCAGCGTGCCCATCACGGAGGAGTGCACCACGTGCGGCGGAAGCGGAGCTGCGCCTGGGGCGGCGCTGCGACGGTGCACCGAGTGCGGGGGAAGCGGCTCGATCTCCTTCGGCCAGGGCGGATTCGCGGTGAAGCGTCCCTGCCCGGCCTGCTTCGGGCGCGGAACGATTCCGGAAGCGCCCTGCCCCTCGTGCAGCGGCAGCGGGATCGTCCGGCAGAGCCGCAAGATCCAGGTCAACGTGCCGCAGGGCGTGGAGAGCGGCTCCAGGGTTCGGCTCACGGGGCAGGGGGAGCGCGGCGGCGGCGGGGGGACCCCCGGCGACCTGATCATCACCTTCAAGGTGAAGCCGCACCGGTTCTTCCGGCGCGAGGGCATGGACATCCACGTCACCGTTCCGATCAACATCGCGCAGGCGACGCTCGGATCGAAGATCCGGGTGCGCACGGTGGACGGCCGGCGCGTCGTGCTCCGCATTCCGCCGGGGACGCAGTCGGGGACGAAGTTCCGGATCCGGGGACAGGGCGTGCGCAAGGGCGAGCGCGCCGGTGACCAGTACGTCGAGGTGCGGGTGGAGGTGCCCGAGTCCCTCTCGGACGAGGAACGGGAGGCCATCAAGGGGTTCGCGGAAAGCGTAGGGTTGAAGTACTGACGTGTCGGGCGGCCGCGGCCGGTCCCGCTACCGCACTGCGGCCGAGATCCGGCCACCCCCGAGCACCCGGTCGCCCGCGAAGAGGACCGCCGACTGCCCCGGCGTCACGGACCGCTGCGGCTCGCGGAAGGCGAGCTGGAGCGACGGGCCGTCCCCCAGTCGGGGGAGGCTGTCGTTTCTCGCGACGACCGCCGGCACCGCGGGTGCGCGGTAGCGGATCTGCACCAGCAGCTCCTCCCCTTCGCGGGGCGCCTCGGTCAGCCAGTTCAGTTCCTCGATCCTCGCCCCCGGCGCGTAGAGCTCGGCGCGGGAGCCGACGACCACTTCGCGCGTGTCCGGGCGGGTCTCGATGACGAACCGCGGCTCGTCGAAGCCCCCGCCCAGCCCCTTCCGCTGCCCCACCGTGTACGCCGCGTACCCCCGGTGTTCGCCCACGATCTCTCCGCTCGTCGTGACGAGGGGCCCCGGCTCCAGCGCCTCGTGGCTGGCGCCGAGGCGCCTGGAGAGGAAGTCGCGGTAGTCGCCCATCGGGATGAAGCAGATCTCCTGCGACTCGGGCTTTTCCGCCGTCACGAGCCCGAGCTCCCGTGCGCGCTCCCGCACTTCCGCCTTGGTAAGCGCGCCCAGCGGGAAGTGGAGCAGGGGAAGCATGTCGGGCGGGAGTCCCCAGAGGAAGTACGATTGGTCCTTCCGGTCGTCCACCCCCCGGTGAAGCGCGGATTCGCCGTCCTCCGCGTGCACCATCCGGACGTAGTGCCCGGACGCCACCCCGTCGCATCCAAGCATCTCTCCGCGGCGCATGAGGTCCCGGAACTTCGTGTTCGAGTTGCACCGCACGCACGGATTCGGGGTGCGCCCGCGCGCATACTCGGAGACGAAGTCGTCGATGACGTCGCGGGTGAAGTCCTCCTCCACGTCGAAGACGTAGTGGGGGAATGCGAGGGCGTCCGCGACCTGCCGCGCGTCCATGATGCCGTCCAGCCCGCAGCACGTCTTGCCGGTGCTGGGCGTCCCCTGGTAGCAGAACGTCTTCATCGTGGCGCCGATCAGCTCGTGCCCCTGCTCCTTGAGCAGTGCCGCGGCGACCGAGGAGTCGACGCCGCCGGACATCGCGACCAGGATCCGCTTCTTTCTCACTCGAGGCCTTCCTCGTTCCGTAGCTGCACGTCTTCCATCGCTGCTCTTCGCGCCCGGTCCGCGTTCCGTGCCGCACCGGTTCCTCCCGGTGCCACCGCGCGCTTCGCGTCCGCTTCTCAATGCCGCGCGGACGCCGTCCGCGACAGCCGCTCGATCACACGAACGGTCCGCTCCACGGCTTCGTCGATCGCGCGTTCATCCGTCCCACCCCCCAGGCTGAAGCGGAGCGGGGCGCCTTCGGTCCCGTCCCTGCCGTACAAGGCACGAAGAACCGGGCTCGCCTCCGTGCTCCCGCTCGCGCAGGCGGAGCCGCTCGAGACCTCGACGCCTTCGAGATCGAGGCTCATCAGGAGGGCCTCCCCGTCCACTCCGGGAATTCCCAGGTGGAGCAGGTGCGGAGCACGGGAGCCATTCGTTCCATGGACGCGCGCGTCGGGAACGGCTTCCAGAAGGCGCAACTCCATCCGGACCCGGAGCGCCTCCAGCCGCTTCGCTTCGTCCCCCTGCTCCGCGACGGCGAGCCGCACCGCCTCGGCGAGGCCCACGGCGCCCGCGACGTTCTCGGTGCCGGGCCGGAGCCCGCGCTCCTGTCCGCCCCCGAACACGCGGGGGGCGAGCTCCGTTCCGTGCCGGACGAAGAGGAAACCCACCCCCTTCGGACCGCCGATCTTGTGCGCGCTCCCGCTCGCGAGCGCCACCGGGACGCGATCCAGGCGGACGGGCACCTTGCCGATGGCCTGCACCGCGTCCGCGTGCACGGGAACGCCTTGTTCCTGTCCCGCGCGCGCCACATCCTCCACCGGGGAGACCAGCCCGACCTCGTTGTTGACCCAGATCAGCGAAAGGACGTCCGCCTTCCGCGTCCAGACCTCCTCCAGTGCCCCGGCATCGGGAATTCCGAAGGGCGACACGGGAACCACCAGGCGCTCGCCTCCCGCCGCCTCGACGGCCTCGGCCGCGCCCCGTACGGAGGAGTGCTCGATCGCAGAGAGCGCCACGAATGGGCGCTGTCCCGCCCCCCGCCGGAGGTCCGCCCGACCCAGCACGGCCAGATTGTTTGCTTCGGTCCCGCCCCCGACGAAAAGGATCTCCCCGGGAGCGGCTCCCAGCGCGCGGGCCAGCTGTTCGCGGGCCCGATCCAGCGCGGCGCGGGCGCTCCGGCCTCGGGAATGGATCGAGGAGGCGTTCCCGAAGGTATCGGACAGGCACGGCTCCATCGCCGCCCGGACTTCCGGGCGCAGGGGCGATGTCGCTGCGTAATCCAGATAGATGGCGCGCATTTCGCTCCGAAACAGGTCGTGATCGGCGTTCCCGAAGCTGCGGCGATCGCCTCCGGGCTCCCGCAGGGCCGATCCCTGCGATACGTTGATCGGGTCGAGCGCCCTCTTTCGACGGCTCTTCAAGGTACTCGAAGCGAATCCGATCCTGAACCCAACGACGAAGCGCAGCGATGACGACCGACCAGCCGCCCTTTCCTCCCCATCAGCCCCGGAGCTTCCGGGCGACCGTGCATGGGACCGTTTTCGCGGGGCGGGATCGGTACCTCGACGAAGTGAACCCGGGCGACACGCTCTACCTGATTCCCGATCCGCCCGTGCAGGAGCCCCCGGAGGTCTGGGTCCACCTTCCCTCGGGCGACCCGATCGGACACCTCCCTCCGGAGATATGTTCCTGGCTCGCGCCCTGGCTCATGAGCGGCGGGGCCGCGCGGGCGCGAGCCCTGCGGGTCTCGGGGTCGGAGGTGCCGAGCTGGAGGCGGCTGCTGCTGGAGGTGTCGTGCGTGTGATCGTCGCGGGAGGGGGCGATACACGCCCTCGATGGTACCCTCGAATGTCCTGGAGCATCGACGGAACGTGCGTCAGAACGTGCTGGTCCCCAGGGATCCCAGGCTCTCCGCGGCGAGCGTTTCGCGCGTCCAGTAGGACTCGCCGTAGGGCACCCGGATCAGCGATCCATAGTGAGCGCAGCGCGCGCGTATCTGCTCCTCGAGGGGGCGGTCGCCGCCGGGGAAGACCTCCCCCGCCGCGCTCTTTCCGCGAAACTGCGACGCGAAGCAGGCGAGCGCCTCGAGCTTCCGGTCCATCTGGGCCGTGATGTCTACGACGAAGGTGGGCTTTCCCGCGTCCTCCCGGAAGGTCGTGGCGTGGACGATCT
>JBBDIW010000011.1:0-7609 GCA_040880165.1 Gemmatimonadota bacterium
GCCGTGAGGGCCCGCTCCCCGCCTGACAGCAGGTCGATGCGCTGGGTCCTCTTCCCGACCGGCGAAGCGTGCACCTCGATGGCCGACTCGAGCGGGTCTTCCGGATCGCTCAGCCAGAGGTCGCACTCGCCCCCCTCGAAGAGCCGCTGAAACGTGCTGCGGAAGTTCTCCCGGATCGTCTCGAAGCTCTCGTGAAAAAGGGTCGTCGCGGTCTGGTTGATCTCGCGCACGGCCGAGCGCAGGTCGTCCCGTGCCGACATCAGATCGTCGCGCTGCTCCGTGAGAAAGTCCAGCCGCTCCTGTTCCTCCGCGTGCTCCTCCACCGCCAGCATGTTGACCGGGCCCAGCCCCTCCAGCTGCGAGACCACCTCGAGCAGCTCGGACTGAAGCTCGGAGACCTCGCCCTCCGCCGGCTCCGTCTCGTCCAGCAGGCGTTGCATCGGCTTCCCCCACTCGCTCTCCACCCGCTCGCGGATGCGCTCGAGCCGGCCCGAGATTTCCTGCTGCTCCATCTCCAGCCGGTGCCGCCGGTCGATGGACTCACGCTCCGCGCTTCGCAGGTTGCGAACCCGCTTCTCGAAGTCGGCCACGGCCTCGACGACCTCCGTAAGGCGGGCGTCGCGCGCGCGCAGCTCCGCCTCGGACGCGTCGCGCGCCGTGAAGAGGGTTTCCGTGCGGTCCGCGCCCTCGCTCCGGAAGGCGCGGACCTTCTCCATTTCTTCCTCAAGCGCCTTCTGTTCCGCGTCGAGCGCGACGATCCGCTCGCCGGCCGCGGTGCGGGCGCGCGCGAGGTCGTCCTGCCGCTCGCGGACCCTTCCCGCTTCGCCTTCGACCCGCGCGACCCGGATCGCGATCCGCGACTCTTCCGCGCGCGCCGCCTCCCACTCCTCCTGGACGGCGTCGGTTGTCGCGCGGGCGGCGGAGCGCCGATCGCGAAGCGCCTCCTCCTTCCCCAGGAGCGTCGAGCGCTCCGCGCGCGCCTGCGCCCCGCGTTCGAGCGCCCGATCCCGGGAGGCGCGGATGGCCTCGACCTGCTGCTCCAGCTCCTCCCGCTGGCGATCCATGCGGCCACGGCGATCCAGTTGCGCCGCCTCGTCCGCCGCACCCATCCGTGCGGCGTCTTCTGCGGCGCGGTGGGCGGCGCGCTCCGTCTCCAGCGCCTCTTCGGCGCGGGCCAGCGCGGCGCGCGCTTCCTCCCGCGCGTCGCGCGCCTCGCGGGCGACGACCGCCGCGGCCTCGGCGCGGGACCTGAGCGCGCGCAGCGCCTCCCTGCGCTCCAGGATCCCGCTCGCCCCGGAGGGATTCCCGATCCGAACCACGCCATGACCGTCCACGGACAGTCCCGAGCGGGTGAGGCGCTCCCCGGTCCCTTTCCGCTCCAGGAGCGCGTCGTCATCGACGAGATCAACGCCCGCGAGCAGAACCTCGACCCAGGGCGCACCGGCCCCTTCGGCCTTCAGCTCCCGGAGCAGGGTCCCCGCCTTTTCCCGCGCCGGCACGCGATCGAGCGGAAGGAGGATGAGCCCCCCGCCACCCTCCCATTCCTCCACGAACCAGCGCTGCAGCCGGGATGCCGTCGCACCGTCCCGCACGACGAGTCCCCGGGTGAGCGGGCCGAGGTAGCGTTCGACCGCCCCCACGAGCTCCGGCGTGGCCGAAACGAAGTCGGCCAGCGTGCCCAGCACGCCGTCGTCCTTCCGTGCGAGCGCCGCCCGCACCACGGGCTCCACGCCCTCCTGATCGCGCTCCACCGCCTCGAGGGCGCTCAGTCGGGCCTGGAGCGAGGAGTTCTCGTCGGCGGCCACCACGTCCGCTTCACGGAGCGCCTCGAAGCGCTCGCGCGCGGCCGAAGCGGCGGCGATGCATCCCTCCACCCGTTTCGTCGCCGCGGCGACGGCACGCTCCAGAATGGCCAGCCGGTCCGAGAACAGATCCCCCTGGGAGCGCAGCTCCGTGAGAGCGTCGGCCGCCTCGTCCATCTCGGTCGAAAGCCGCTCCAGCCGCCGCGTCAGCTCGGCGGCCTGCGCCTCCGCACCCTCGGCGTCCCCCTCCAGCTGCGCGCCCCTGCGGAGAACTTCCCGCTCTTCCCCCTCCACGGCCTCGAGGGCATCGCGCGCCTCCTGGAGTCGCGCTCGCACGCCGACCACGATCGTCTCGCTCCCCGCCGCTTCGGCCCTCGCCTCTTCCAGTTCCTTCGCGAGCGCTTCCGACGAAGCGCCGAGCGTTTCCTCGTCCGCCGCGAGCGCGGTGACCCTGTCGCGGCTCTCCTCCCGCTCCGCCTCGATCGTCTCCAGGCGCCGGCCGGCGTAGAGCGCGCGCTCCTCCGCGACCGCGAGGTCGCGCTCCCACCGGACAAGCTCCGAGCGCACCTCGTCGAGCCGGGCGGCTGCCGCGCCGCGCGCCTTCTCCGCCTCGAGCTGCTCGATCCGGAGAGACTCCTGGCGGGTTTCGGCCGCCTCGAGTTCCGCAGAGACTCCTTCGCCGCTCTGTGCGTCGCCCTCGAGGGCCCGCGCGACCTCGTCCAGTCGCTTCCCGAGCTCGCCCACCCGGGCGCCGACGACGGCCACGTCGACGGCGAGCCGGCGGGCGCGCAGCTCGTGGTATCGCTCTGCCTTTCCGCGCTGCCGGGCGAGGGAGCGCACCTTCGTCTCCACTTCGCCGATGACGTCGTCCAGGCGCTGCAGGTCCAGCTCCGCTCGCTCGAGCCGGCGGAGCGCCGCCTTGCGGCGGTCCTTGTACTTCCCGATCCCGGCGGCTTCCTCGAACAGGCCCCGCCGCTCCTCGGCGCGATCCGAGAGGATCGCGTCGATCATCCGCCCCTCGATCACCGAGTATGCGTTCGCGCCGAGCCCCGTGTCGCGGCAGAGGTCGTGGACGTCGCGCAGCCGGCAGGTGCTCCGATTGATGGAGTACTCGCTGCCTCCGTCGCGGTAGACGGTACGCCCGATCTCGACTTCCTCGAAGGGAACGGGCAGGACGCCGTCCTCGTTGGAGATTCCCATCACGACCGAGCCGCGGTTCACCGGCCTCCGCTTCACCGAGCCCTGGAAGATCGCCTCCTCCATCTTCGCGCCCCGGATTGCGGCGGGGCGCTGTTCCCCGAGGACCCAGCGGATGGCGTCGCTGATGTTCGACTTTCCGCAGCCGTTCGGTCCGACGATGGCCGTGATGCCCTCGTGGAACTGGATCTCGGTGCGGTCCGCGAACGATTTGAAACCGTGGAGCTTGAGGGAACGGAGCTTCATCCGAATCGGGCGCCGCTGTCGGGGGGAGTAACGGAGTCGAGCCACGCGGATTCGACGCCGGCGACAGGGGTGATGCCGGGAATCTCGATGAAGCCGAGCCAGGCGGCGGCGAGGACGCCGCCGATCAGGATCAGGAGGGCGAGCATCAGCCAGGACCGAAGCGACTTCTTCGGCGCTTCGGCCTTCGCGCCCCTGCCCGGCCTGCCCCCGGTCCGGCCGGCGGCCTTCCGCTCCGCTCTGGTGCTGGCGGCGGTTCCCCCCACCGGGACAGTCCGCGCGGGATCGCCGGAGCGCGCACCGTCCGCGCCGCGCTCGGCGTGCCCCTGCGCGTCGGCACCGTCGGCGAGGCCAGCGGACCGCTGCGCCTGGGCGCCGTCACCCGCCGCCGACGCTCCTTCGGCGTGTACCGCGTCACCCCGGGACACGCTCCCCCTCGCCTCGAACGCGCCACCGTTCTCCGGAGCGGATCCCGGAGCGAGAACCGCCAGGAGCCGTCCGGGCCCGCCGTGCTCGACGTCATCCGGACCGCTGCTCGCGCCGGTGAGGACCACGCGGTAGTCGACCCGGTCGAACGGGCCGCCCGATGCGGCATCACGGCCGAACAGGACGAGGGTCACTCCCGCGGACAGAAAGCCGTCGACGATCTCCTCCCATCCCGAATGGCGCAGGAGGGCATCCGCGTCCGCGGTGACCGTGCCGGCGGTCCCGAAAAAGAAGCCTTCACCCAGGCGGTGCGCGATACGCTGGATCGACGCCCCGTAGAGCAGCGCGTCGCTCATCCCTTCCGCGTTCGATTCGCCCAGGACGGTGTGCAGCACCGGCTCGTCGAAGTTCAAGTCGGCCAGAAAGACGCGGGATCCGGCAGCCGCCCATTCCCGCGCGATGCGAACCGCCGCGCGCGCGCTCCACCCTGCCTCGTCCGAGTGGTTCTGGGCCGAGAGCAGGACGACCTGCCCCTTCCGGTCCGCGTCGGGAGCCGTTGGAAGCTGCAGCTCGGAGGGAAGGCGTCCCCGCTCGGGGTGGAACGGCTGCCAGGGGGGGGATTCCGAGATCATGTACGCATCCTGGGAGGAGGCCCGATGGATTGGAGTCACGCCGGTGGGGCGACAGCGGCCGACGGTGGCGATTCGCGGAGAAAGTAACCCCCGCCGCGGAGAGGGTGCAATCCGGAAGCGGTCAGGGGGTGCTCAGGCCTCGAACTCCTGCCGGGGCGCGTCGCCCCAGAGGAGCTCGAGCTGATAGAACTCCCGTGCGGTCGGATGGAAGACGTGGACCACGAAATCGACGTAGTCGATCAGTACCCAGCGCCCCCCTCCCTTCCCTTCCACGTGGGTCGGTCGCACGCCGATCTTCTTGAGCTCGTCGATCACGTGGTCCGCGATGGCCTTGATCTGGACCTCCGATGTTCCCGTGGCGAGCACGAAGTAGTCGGTCGCGGAGGAGATGCCCCGCAGGTCCATCACCATCACGTCGGAGGCCTTGCGCTCCAGGGCGAACTGGAGAGCCCTCTCGACTTCCGTCGGAATCTCGAACGTTTTTACGGACACTGAATCTTGACTCCCCTGCGTGATGACGATCGGAGCTCGAGCCTGGATCGGCGCCTCCGCGGCACCGGGTCGTCCCGCCTCCGGGGAGCGGATACCGCGATTGCCTCCCCACGGAGTTGGAGCGCCGGTTTCACCGGAAAGTTCCGGCGCAGCCTGCTTCCGAACGGGCCGCCTTCGAGGCACCCTCCTCCCCGAACCCGGTGGAGGGAGGGCGTCCCGAAATGTTCTACGCGTCTTCGCGCGTGACGACGACCTCGACCTCGACGGTCACTTCGCCGTGCAGGCGCACCGGGACCTGGAAGCTCCCGAGGTGCTTGATCGGCTCCTCGAGGACCACCTGGCGACGATCCACCTCGAAGTCGAACTTCCCCTCGTTCAGCCGGTCGGTGATGTCGGCGTTTGTGATCGACCCGAAGAGCTTCGCGTCGTCGCCCTCGCCCGCGCGCGCCGAGAAGGTGAGCGTGAGCCCCTCGATCTGGGAAGCGCGACGGCGTCCCTCGAGGTAGTCGCGCTTTTCCCGCTCCTGCGCCCGTTTCTGCTCTTCTTCGAGACGCTGGATGTTCGCGTCCGAGGCCTCGTACGCCAGGCGCTGGGGGAGGAGATAGTTGCGCGCGAAGCCGGGCTTCACGTCCACGACCTCGCCCTGCTGCCCGAGGTTCTCCACGTTTTCCTTGAGAATCAGCTTCATCTTCTCTCCTTTATGGTGTGCCGCATCCGGTGGTGATCAGACCGCCGTGGCTTGCTTCCGGGCCCGCACATCGAGCCAGGTATCTCCGAGTCCGATGACGAGCGCACCGGCAAATACGACGGGCGCGGCGAACAGAAGCGCCGTGCCCAGCAGCAGGTATCCCAGAAACGAGAATCCTCCGCTCAGCGAAAACGCGACCGCGGTTCCTCGCAACGCGTAGAGCATCGCCATGAAGACGACCGCGTTCGTCCCCCCGCGCTGGATTCCGTCCGTCCCACCCCAGAGCAGGAGCACGATCCCCCCGATCAGCACCCAGACCAGCTGATCGTTGAAGCGGAAGTCGCGCAGCGCTCCGAGCCCTCTGTCGCTGCCATGGACGAGGCGGTCGTAAAACCACCAGGCAACGCCGAGCGCGGCGAAGGTCGACAGCGCGAGGAGCGCCGGAAACACCGTACCCTGAAACTCCGCCGTCTGATGCACCGTCGCGACGAGCGTGGGGGACAGCACGTTCTCTCCCCGGAGGAGCTGCATCGCCTCCAGCGCGGTGGACGCCCCCGCGCTGATGCGCGACCCGATCATCCAGTCCGTGACCATCCACGCCTGCGGCCAGAGCACGTAGAGCAGCCCGCCACCCGCCAGGGCACCCGCCACGGCTCCCAACGCCCGGCTCGTGAACGTCTTCGAAGGCCAGAGGAGCGTCAGCGCGACGAACCAGCCGGCCACGAGAAGCGCCCAACCGCGCTCCAGGTACCAGAACCCGGTCCCCGACGGACCGCCCGAAAAGACGGTGGCCGCGATCAGGACCACGAGCGAGAGGGTCAGCCACCGTCGTCCGGGCGTGGCGATCATCAGGAGGGCCAGCGGCACCGCGACGAGTACGAAGGTGTGGAAGATGCCGAACGACAGCGCGACGAAGAGAAGGCCCAGCGCGCGCAGCCACCTGCGCTCGCCGCGCGTCGGGACGGAGGCCTCCGCCGATGCCTCCGCTCGATCGCCCTTCGCTCCATTCCCGTTCACTTCCGCGACTCCCGCTCCTTCGGCCGCCTATCGCTCGTGATTCTGCACGTACGGCAGCAGCGCCAGGTACCGCGCGCGCTTGATCGCGCGCGTGAGGCGCCGCTGGAAGCCGGCCGCGACCTTGGTGGTCCGCTTGGGAAGGAGCTTGCCCTGCTCGGTGACGAAGCGGGACAGCGTCGCAACGTCCTTGTAGTTCAGGACCTCGATCGCCGGGCCGTCCACGCGCCGGCGGCGGCCGCGACCTCCCGAAAACTCGGGGGGGCTGGCACCGTGGACGTGCTCCTCCTCGTCCTCGTCGTCGTCCTCGTCGTCGTCGTCGTCGTCGAGCGCGCGCCGGGCGGCGACTTCCTCGTCGACCTCGACGAGGATCGACATGCCCGAGCTGGGCTCGCCTTCACTCAGAACGACGAGGTAGCGCAGGAGCTCGTCGTCGAGCTTGATGATGCGCTCGAATTCCGGCAGGGAGGCGGCTTCGGCCTTGAACTGGGCCACGACGTAATAGCCGGAGCCCTGCTTGCGAACGGGATAGGCGAGCTGGCGAACGCCCCAGTGGTCCACCGCCGTGACCTCTCCGCCGTTGCCGGTGAGAAGGGGGTGGAAGCGCTCCAGCTTCTGGTTGATGGCGTCCTCGTCCAGCGACGCATCGAAAATGTAGACGACTTCGTAGTCACGCATGACAGGTTCCCTCGGTCCGTTCGAGATCCGCTCGAAGTACGGGCCCCACCTCGGCGGGTGGAGCGGGATGATTTTCGGGGGACGGAGATCCGATCGGATCCTTCCGTCTGGCGGCTGGCTCATCCAGCCGAGCCACAAGTATAGCCATTGATCGCCCGATGCAGAAGTACGTTCATGGTGTACGCCTTCTGCGACTGTTACACTGGCGTCGCTCGCTCCATCTTCCTGACCTCGACCCTCACGCCGGAGCCCCTCCTGCATCTGCGACTCGTGGAAGTCGTCCTCCCCGCCGAGAGCCGGGACGCGATCGACGTACTGATCGACGAGACCTCCAAGGTGGAGGCGTGGCACGAACCGATCTCGGACGGACGGATCCTGCTGCGCGTTCTCGTGGGCGCGGGATCGACGGAGGCCGTGATGGACCGGATCCAGTCCGC
>JBBDIW010000012.1:0-7287 GCA_040880165.1 Gemmatimonadota bacterium
CCGGTCAGGGCAGAACCGACCGGAGCAGCGACACCAGCTGGTGGTCCTCGAACGAGCGGGCCTTGCGCACGGCTTCCTCGTAGCTCGGCTCGATGATGATCGTGGTGGTGCGCCTCGCCGTCTCGCCGTCGTTGACGTCCGCGGGCGAAAATGCGAAGTGGGCCCGGGAGCTGTCCGGCCGGCGGGGGTCGTCCTCGAACTCCAGGTAAACGTCCCAGAAACGCCCCTCATGGCTGATGGAGGCCAGGTGGAATCCGGGCTCGGGTACCGCGCCCCCGTAGTTCTCGTTCATGGCTTCTTCCTCGTGTTGTGGGGACGGTCGTTCGGGGCCCCCCTGGTGGCCGCCCCCGCATCTTCCCCCCGTTCGCCGGGTTCGCCGGGTTCGCCGTGCCACCGGGGATCATCGGGCTCGCCGGTCTCGCCGGTCTCCACCGGAATGTGCCGGATCGGGAAAGGTCGCGTGACTTCGCCCGTGTACAGCGTCCGGTGCGGGAACGGGATCTCGATGCCCTCCTGGTCGAAGCGCGCCTTGATCTCCTCCTGGAGCCCGTTCTTGAGCTGCAGCCAGTTCTCCTTCGTCGCCCAGGCGACGACACGAAGATCGACGGAGGAGTCGCCGAAGCCGATGACGTTCACCATGGGCGCCGGCTCCACGAGCGACTGCGGATTCGCGTGCGCCACCTCCAGGAGGACCTCCCGCACCCTCGCCACGTCCTCCTTGTAGGCGATCCCCACGTCGAGGTCGACGCGGCGGATGGGGAAGCGCGTGATCGTCGTCACCTGGTTCTTGATGATGTTCTCGTTCGGAATGCGCACGAACTTGTTGTCGAAGGTCCTGAGCTTCACCGAAAGGGTGTCGATGGAGAGAACCCGTCCGACCGTGTCGCCCACCTGGATGACGTCGTCCACCACGAAGGGCTGCTCCGCGATCAGGAAGAGGCCGCTTATGATGTTGGAAACGCTGGTCTGCGAGGCGAAGCCGATCGCGATCCCGAGGATCCCCGCCGCACCGAGGAGCGGCGTGAGCGAGAATCCGAGCTGGCTGAAGACGGTCACGAGGAGGACGACGGAGCCGGCGTAGAAGAGCACCTTGCCGAACACCATCCCCCGCTGCGGCGACGAGAGGCGGGAGACGTACGCCCGGAGCCAGCGCGACGCCCCGTAGATGGCCGGCAGCCCCAGGAGGATGAGCAGGACGGCGCGGATCAGGTTCCCCCTGGCTTCGGGGGAGAGGAGATCCACCCCCATGACGGTGAGGGAGGGCTCGGCCGGGACGGGGGCCTGCGCCGCGAACAGCGTGAAGGCGACCAACGGAATCGCCAGCACTCCCGCCAGGGCCGTCACGTCGCGCTCCCCAGACCGGAAAACGCCTTGAGGCGGGCGAAGGTGCGCGTGCGGAAGCTGCGCTGGATCGGGAGGCGGGGACGCGTGACGAGCGTCGCGTTGCCGGCCTCGTCGGGAGGGCGGCCGGACATGTCCACGCTGCTCCCCAGCTCGTCGCCCTCGTAGCGGACGCGCGTGTCGTCTGCCCAGAAGCCGCCGGACCCGGTCACGAAGAGGGAGAGGTGCGCGACGCGCAGCGCGATCTTCTGGACGTTCAGCTCACCGCTCGACTGGTTCGAGAGCTGGAGCGGGCAGACCGCGAGATGGGGATGGAAGAGTTCGTCGCAAACCTCGCGCCGGGCGGTGGTGGGATGCCAGTAGCAGAGCTCCCCGTCCACGAAGCCTCCGAACCAGGTGTCCGACATGCGCTGGATCGGGATCTCGAGGAGCGTGACCCCCGTGTCGCCGAGCTCGATGCGCACCCAGAGGGTCACCCGGACGTAGACCCGCGCATCGGCGTGCCTCAGGAGGCGGAAGCTCAGCTCCGGCTCGACCACGATCGGCCGGTCCGGGAAGACCGGGACGAGCCGTACGGTGCGCGAGCCCGCGGGGACGGCCCAGCGAACCCACTGCTCGGCGTCCGGCGGCTGGGAGGCCACGGCGAAACCGTCGCCGGCGGGGGCGCTGGCGATCCAGATCTCGCTGTTGCGATAGCGGAACCAGAGCGCCAGGGGGCCGAGACGGATCGGGAGCGTCCTCTCGGCGTCGATGTCGTGCGTACCCCACGGCGCGGGAAGGCGCGGATCGGAGGTGGCCGGGGGTGACGCGGCTGGTTGGCTCATCGGGCGGCAGGGCAAGGGGGGGTGGAGCCGGCGTGCTTCGAAGTTTAGCGACCCGCCGTGCCCTGTACAGCCCCGATCGTCGATTCCCGCTCCGGCCCCGCCCCGCGAATCGTCTCCCGGGCCGCTCCCCGAGCCGCGTGCCGGACCGCGCGTCGCGCCGCCTTCAGGGAGCTGCTCATCTCACGGCGGCCCGCGTCACCGATCCCCCGGGGGGAGAAGCGCGCGCGCAGGTAGAGGTCCACCACCCGTTCGGCGTGGGAGAGGCCGGGCGCCCGGTCCCTGCGCAGTCGATCGAGGAAGTCGAGGGGAGACAACGCCGCCGCACCGGCGATCCCGGCCCGCTCGTAGAAGGCCCTGAGGCGCAGGAAGACACGGGATTCGGGGGAGTGCCTCCTTCCCGCGCGGCGGAAGAGCCAGGCGCCGAGCAGGCCCGCGAGCACGAGACCGGCAATCCAGAACCGCGCCCGGATCCGCCCCCCGAGGCTCGTGCCGGTCGCGGACGGGTCGCCCAGCGCGTCGAAGATGCCGGAGGTGCGGTCGAGGAGGTCCGACTGTTCCTCGAATCCGTACTCCAGCACCCACCGGTCCCAGCGATACTGCAGTCCGTCCAGGAAGTGGCGCCCCGGCCAGGACCAGGCGGTGGTGCCGGCGGCGCCTGCGGTGCCCGGCGGCGTGGGATCGAAGATCACCCAGCCGATCTGCGGGAACCAGACTTCCACCCACGCGTGGGCCTGGTTCTGCGACACGGCCAGGTACTCGCCGAAGTCGTTCCATTCGCCGCCCAGGAAGCCGTTCACCTCGCGCGACGGGATCCCCATGGCGCGGAGCAGCACGACCATGCCGGTAGAGAAGTACTCGCAGTGGCCGGCTCTGCGCTCGAAGAGGAAGTGGTCGACCGTGGCCTCGCGGGGCGTACGCGGCAGCTGGAGCGTGTAGGTGAACTCCTCGTGGAACCACCGTTCGACCGCGCGGGCCCGGTCGTACTGCGTGTCGTGTCCCGCGGCGAGCGAGTCGGCGAGCGTGCGGATCCGGTCCGGCAGCTCGGGCAGCTGGAGGTGGTGCAGCGGGCTCGGCACCCGCCCCCTGCGGGGCCGACGGAGGACGTCCGGGGGCGGCGGGACCGTCGCCGACCAGGCTTCGTACGAGACGACCTCGCGGCCGCCGTCGGTGAAGTCGCCCGCCACGTCCGGGAGGACGTTGGCCCGCCGCGACGGAATCGAGATCAGGCCCACCGGGTGCAGGCCGAAGAGGACCCCCGAATCGCTCGCGGCGCTCAGGATCCTCTGCCGGACGAGCCCGCCCCAGTGCTCGTACCAGTCCGAGGGCATCGCGGAGGGGGCGAGGTCGTCGGAGCGGGACCAGCGCATTCCGTCGAAGTGGTCGAAGGCGCGTCCCCTCCAATAGAGCCGCCCCGGTTCCTCCGGCGGACCGTCCGGAAAGGTGACCCTCAGCACGATGCGCGGGTTCGGGCGGATGCGCGCACCGTGGCTTCCCAGCGCGACCTGGTCCGAGAAGCCGGCCATCGACATGGGCGTCGGATTCTCGACGCCCGCCCACCCCTGCGAGACCCGTGGAAAGGCCACGAAGACGAGCACGCTCATCACCAGGATGACGGTGGATACGCCGGTGGCGGCGGTCACGAAGCCGCGGGTCAGGTGCACGGGCTTCGCGCGGTGCCGCTCGCTCAGCACGCGCAGGTGCCCGATCATCAGGGCCAGGGTGGCGAGCAGGAGAAAGGCCACGAAGGCGAAGCCGAAGAGGATGGACGGGCGATAGATCGTCGACGCGAGCAGAAGCGCGAAGGAAATCGTGTACAGCCGGACGTCGTTGTTCGCGTCCAGGGAGCGCAGCGACTCGGCCGCCAGCAGAAGCATGAGGAGGTCCACGACGGGGACCACGACGTCGCCCTCCATCTGGAAGACGTGAAAGAGCGCGCGGATGACGAGAACCAGGACGAGCGGGAGCCAGAACGTCTCCATGCGCTGGGAGAGTTCGGGCGACGGCTGCCAGAAGAAGGCTACCGCGAGAAGCGCGGCGGCCGGGAGCACGGCCGGAGTTTCCAGCCCCGCGCCCCCGATGAACGCCAGGATCGCCGCGACCCCCATCAGAATGGCGAGGCGGCGGTGGGCGAGGAGGAGGCGGCTCATGCCGTCTCCGGCCGGACGAGCGTGCAGATGCCGGGCGCACCGGGCAGGGAGAGCGGAGGGTTGTCCGGTCGGAAGTCCACGCGGGCCAGGGCGTCGAGCACGCGTTCCAGCTGTATGGGGCCGGAGCCGGGAGAAACTCGGGTCGTGCCCGCCGCGAGCCCGAAGATGTACCCCCGACGGCTCGCCAGCGCCGAGAGCGCCGCGGCCTTGTCGACGAGAAGTTCCGAGTGGTCCCCGGGGCGGTTGCGGGTGTCCAGGCAGATCCAGAGCGTGCGGCCGTCGTCGCGCTCGTACTCGCGCACCACGGGGTGCCCGAGCCGGGCCGTGGACCGCCAGTGGATGTCACGCGAGTCGTCGCCTCCCCGGTACTCGCGCAGGCCGCGGTACTCGCCGCGGGCGCCGGTCGCCGCCCGGTGCACGGTGAGACTGTCTCCGGTGCCGGCGTCTTCCAGCGTGGGCTCGGCCACCGTCCGCTCGGTCGAGGGCCAGATGACGAGCTCGTCGGCGAGCTCCACGTCGCGTTCCTTGCGGAAGAGGCCGAACGGAAAGGTCGTCGAGAGGGTCACGGCCGGCAGCGGGTAGACACCGCGGCGTCGGAAGACGTTCTCGGAGCGCGCGCTCTCGGTCGCGCCCGCGCGGATCGAGGAAATGAACGCGGACTCCGGCAGCCCCCGCTCCGACAGCTGGAGCGCGAGCGTGGGGACGCGGCGCTTCCGGTTGAAGACCTCGTAGGCGATGCGCACGGGGCGCCCGACGGAGGTTCCGGCGGGGGTGCGCCGGCGGACTTCGAGACCTCGGAGCACGCGCTCGGAGAGCCACCCGCTCACGCCGATGAACGCGAGCATCGCCCCCAGCAGGAGATAGAGCAGGTTGTTGCCCGTGTTGATGCCCGCGAGCCCGATCGCCAGGGTGCCGACCGTGAAGATCGCGCCCCCCTGGGTGAAGCGGATTCTCCTTCGCGGGGACAGGACCCCTCGGAAGGCGGCGACGGCGTCCCGCAGGCGCCGTCGCTCAGACCGGGGGCTCGACCTCATCGAGAAGCTCCTCGAGCAGCGCCGCCGACTCCCGGTGCGCTTCCCGGCTTCCTCCCGCGGTGCCCGCCGGGAGGAGCCGATGCGCGAGGCAGGGCACGACGAGGCGGCGGATGTCGTCCGGCGCCAGAAAGTCCCGGTTGTCCAGCAGCGCGTGGGCGCGGGCGGCGCGGAAGAGTGCCACGGCGCCGCGGGGACTTGCCCCGGCGCGCAGCCCCGGATGCGACCGGGTGCGCCGCACGATCTCCATCAGGTGGTCCACGAGCGACTCCTCGGCGTGCACCTCGTCCACGAGCGCCTGCAGCCGGAGGAGCTGCCCCGCCGCGAGCACCGGCTCCACCCGCTCCGCGGCCTGCCGCGCGCCCTTCGCCCCCAGCAGGATCTTCCGCTCCGCGGCTTCGTCCGGGTACCCGATCGAGATCCGCATCAGGAAGCGGTCCATCTGGCTCTCCGGGAGCGGGTAGGTCCCGTGGTGCTCGAGCGGGTTCTGTGTCGCCATCACCAGGAACGGCTCGGGCAGCGCGAGCGTCTCGTCGTCGATGGTGACGTGCCCCTCCTGCATCGCCTGCAGGAGGCCGCTCTGCGTGCGGGGCGGCGCGCGGTTGATCTCGTCGGCCAGGACGATGTTCGTGAAGATCGGGCCGCGCCGGATCTCGAAGCCGGTCGTGGTCGGGTTGTAGATCGAAACCCCGAGCACGTCGGAGGGGAGCAGGTCCGAGGTGAACTGGACCCGCTGGAACGAGAGCCCGAGCGCGCGGGCCATCGCCTGCGCGAGGGTAGTCTTTCCGACCCCCGGCACGTCCTCGAGGAGGATGTGTCCGCGCGCCAGTACGGCCACCGTCGCCAGCCGCACCACGTCGCGCTTGCCGTGGAAGGCGACTTCGACCTGGTCGATGAGCCGGCTCAGCACTTCCGGCGTTGGAGCTCCGATTTCCAGGGCAGTGGCTTCGGGCAGCATGTCGTCACTGAATCGAGTGGTCAGGTATGGGAGCGTGTAATACCAATCGCGGGACGAAAGTTTCCGAAAACGCGCATCCGGCAAGGCACTTCGCGCCGTTGACAGGGGTTGAAGGCGCGCCTAACTTCGGCGCGTTTGGATGAGGAACCCATTCTTCCTCATCTGTCCCGGCACCCGGTGAATCCAGGGCTTATGACGAAGAAGTGGTTGATTGCCACCGTGATGGGGGTCGTTTCGGTCGGTGCGCTCGCATGCGACGGGTCGAGCACGCGTGAGGGTGAGCACACGACCTCCATGCAGGAGCTTCCTCCCTACGAGGAGCTCGGCACCGAGCAGCCGATCGCCTTTCCGCACGACGTTCACGCCCGGGACTTCCAGATCGACTGCCAATACTGCCACTTTTCGGCCGAACGCTCCGTCAGCGCCGGGCTTCCGCCCGTGGCGACCTGCATGGGGTGCCACGCCGTCATCGCCGGCAGCCAGAACCCCGAGGAGGTCCAGACCCTCCGGGACTACTGGAGCCGGGCCGAGGCCATTCCGTGGGTGCGCGTCTACAAGGTCTCCGACCACGTGCGCTTTCCCCACATGCGGCACATCGCGGCGGGCGTGGACTGCACCGCCTGCCACGGAGACGTCCAGGAGATCGGCGTCATCAACGAGGTGGCGCAGGATCTGAGCATGGGGTGGTGCGTCAGCTGCCACGTGGAGAACGACGCGTCGCGGGACTGCGCAGTGTGCCACTACTGATGCCGTTCTCCATGAGCAATCCCGGCTCGACCGACCCCGTACACGACCAGGCAACCCAGGTACCGGAACATTCGAGGCAGATCGATGAGTGAAGGCATCCGGCGGCGCGATTTCCTCAAGGTCCTGGGCGTCAGCGGCGCGGGAGCGTCGCTCGTCGGCTGCTCGACCGACCAGGTGGAGCGCCTGATCCCGTACGTCGTCCCCCCGGACGACATCACGCCCGGTGTCGCCACCTGGTA
>JBBDIW010000013.1:0-3472 GCA_040880165.1 Gemmatimonadota bacterium
TCGACCATGATGGGGAGCATCTTCTCGTTGGCGGGCTGGAGCCGGATGCGGTTCCCTTTTTCCCGGTACAGCTTCTTCACCGTGGCGGCCTCTCCCCCCACGAGCGCGACGACCATCTCCCCGTCTTCCGCGGTCTGCTGCGCGCTGACGACGATGAAGTCTCCGTCGCGGATGTGCTCCTCGATCATGGAGTCGCCCTGTACGCGAAGCACGTAATTCTCCCGGTTCTTCCGGACCATGTCGCGCGGCACCGCGAGCGTCTCCGTTTCGCGGATGGCCTCGATCGGGACTCCGGCGGCGACGGCGCCCAGAAGCGGGAGCTCCACGGCGCCGGCTTCCACTTCCGAAGGGACGAGCTCGACGGAGCGGCTTTCGTTGTACGCCTTCCGGATGTACCCCTTCCTCTCCAGATTACTCAGGTGCTCGTGGACCGTCGCGAGCGACGCGTACCCGAAGACCTCCGCGATCTCTTCGAAGCTGGGGCTGTAGCCGTGCTCCCGGATGAAATCGGAGAGGTGGTCCAGAATCTCTTTCTGTCGCCTGGTCAGGGGCATCGTCTCGCTCCGTCGCGTGGAAAACCCGAAGAACTACCGAAAAAGGATACCCGAAGGTTGCCCGAATCGCAAGGATCATCTTCCAGAGGGGATAAGCCGGACATTCTCCGCCGCATCGTCGAGACGAAGAAGGACGAGGTGGAGCGGCTGCTTGCCGGGCGGGAGGACGCGCTGCGGAAGGACGCCGCCGAGGCGCCTCCCGCGCGGGATTTCGGGCGGGCGCTCCGCCGCGACGGAGAGGTGGCGGTGATCGCCGAAGTGAAGCGACGCTCCCCGGGTGCCGGCGAGATCCGCCCCGGGCTGGTGCCGGCGGAGGTGGCGGGAGCGTACCAGAAGGCCGGTGCGTCGGCCGTCAGCGTGCTCACGGACGCCGACTACTTCGGGGGGGGACTGGATGACCTGCGCGCCGTCCGCGCCGCCGTCTCCCTGCCGGCCCTCCGCAAGGACTTCACGATCGACGTGCGCCAGCTCTGGGAGGCGCGGGCGGCCGGGGCGGACGCCGTCCTCCTGATCGTTCGAATCCTGGACGACCCCACGCTCGCCGAGCTGCACCGGGAAGCCGTCGCCCTTGGGATGAGCGCGCTCGTGGAGGTGCACGACGGGGACGAGATGGAGCGGGCGCTCGGCGCCGGCGCGACCGTCATCGGGATCAACAACCGGGATCTCGGCACCTTCCGCACCCGGCTCGACGTCACGTTCGACCTGCTGCCCGCGGTGCCTGAGTCCGTGCTGGTCGTCTCGGAGAGCGGGATCCGCAGCGGGACGGACGTCGCGCGCCTCGGGGAAGGAGGGGTGGACGCGGTGCTCGTCGGGGAGTCGCTCCTCCGCGCGGAAGAGCCCGGGGCAGCGGCGGCTGCGCTCACCGGGCACCCTCGGGCTTCGCGGTGAGCGCCCCCGCGGTCAAGATCTGCGGCGTGACCCGGGCGGAAGACGCCCGCGCCGCGTACGAGGCCGGAGCCGCCTACATCGGGACCGTGCTGGTTCCCTCCACGCCGCGCGCCATCGGAGCGCCGCGGGCGCGCGCCGTGATGGAGGGTGTCCCCCTGCCGCTCGTCGTGGTTGTCTGCGATCTTTCCGCCGCGCAGGCCGCCGCCGCCGCGCGCGAAAGTGGTGCCTCGGTCATCCAGCTCCACGGCGACGAGCCCCCGGAAGTGCTCGACGCGCTCCGCGACGAAGGGGAGTGGACGCTCTGGAAGGCGGTGCGCATCCGGGAGGCGGACGAGCTCCGCCCCGCGCTCGAGCGCTACGCCGGGCGAACGGACGGCATCCTCATCGAAGGGTGGCACCCGCGCTTTCCGGGGGGGGGCGGGGCCGGCTTCGACTGGGGCGCGGTCGCCGCCGTGCGCGACGAGATCCCCGAAGGCGTTAACTTCATCGCCGCGGGGGGGCTCACGCCCGGCAACGTCGCCGAGGCCGTCGACCTCCTTCGCCCCGACACGGTGGACACCAGCTCCGGCGTGGAGCTCTCCCCCGGAGTAAAAGACCCGACGCGCATCCGCGCCTTCATCCTCGCAGCCCGAACTCCCGGACCCACAGTCCCATGACCGCTGACAAGTCATTCTCGAACGCCGCTACACATGCCGGTGCGGACGCCGCCACCCATCCCGCCGCGGGGCGCTTCGGCGCCTTCGGCGGGCGCTACGTCCCCGAGACCCTCATGGCGTCCCTCGACGAGCTCGAAGCGGCGTACCGCGAGGCGACCACCGACCCGCCGTTTCGCGCCGAGCTCGACGCCCTCTTCAAGGACTTCGTCGGGCGCCCCTCTCCGCTCTACCGCGCGCGCCGGCTCGGTGACGCCGCGGGGGGTACGCGCGTCTACCTGAAGCGGGAGGATCTGAACCACACGGGGGCGCACAAGATCAACAACACCCTGGGGCAGGCGCTGCTCGCGCGCCGGATGGGAAAGCGCCGCATCATCGCCGAGACGGGCGCGGGGCAGCACGGCGTCGCCACCGCGACCGCGTGCGCGCTCTTCGACATGGAGTGCGTGGTGTACATGGGCGAAGAGGACGTCCAGCGCCAGGCACTCAACGTCTTCCGAATGGAGCTGCTGGGCGCCGACGTCCGCCCCGTGGCCTCCGGAACCCGTACCCTGAAAGACGCCACGAACGAGGCGATCCGCGACTGGGTGACGAACGTGGAGGGAACGCACTACATTATCGGTTCGGTGGTGGGGCCGGATCCTTTTCCACGCATCGTGCGGGACTTCCAGGCCGTGATCGGCCGGGAGACGCGAGAGCAGATCCTGGAGATCGAGGGTGAGCTTCCGGCGGCCGTGATCGCGTGCGTGGGCGGAGGGTCGAACGCGATGGGGATCTTCCACGCCTTCACGCGTGACGCGGGCGTGGAGCTGATCGGCGTGGAAGCCGCCGGCGAGGGCATCGCGAGCGGTCGGCACTCCGCCTCGCTCTCGGCCGGACAGCCGGGCGTGCTGCACGGCGCGCTCAGCTACCTGCTCCAGGACGAGGACGGTCAGGTGGCCCCGGCGCACTCGATCTCGGCGGGACTGGACTACCCCGGCGTCGGTCCGGAGCACTCCTTCCTGAAGGACTCCGGTCGCGCCACCTACGTCTCGGTGACGGACGACGAAGCGCTGGACGCGTTCCACCGGCTGTCGCGACTGGAGGGGATCATCCCGGCGCTGGAGAGCTCGCACGCGGTGGCCCATGCGCTGAAGGCCGCGGGGGCTTATTCTGAGCGCGGGCCGGTCGTGATCTGCCTCTCCGGCCGCGGAGACAAGGACGTGGCCCACGTGGCCCGGATGGAAGGACGCGGCTCGCTGCTCTGATGCTCACTTTCTCGATGCGGTAACGTGACAGACGTACAACACGAGACAGTCGACGACGGCCTGGACCTCTCGCTGGAGTGGGAGGACCCGTCGAGCCTGCCCGTAGCGGAGGTTCGCGAGCTTTTCGTGA
>JBBDIW010000013.1:3572-7256 GCA_040880165.1 Gemmatimonadota bacterium
GTTCTCCAGCGGGCCAGGAACGTGCGGCTCGAAGGCGACGACCTGCTCACCATCCTCTGGGACGCCGATCTCGAATTCTTCAAGCACAGCTATGTGGATCTGCTGGCGGAAGGGGTGGAGATCCCGGAGTCCCCCGAGATCGACGTCGCGAGCTTCGCCAACGTGCTCGAAGGGGAGCTGGCGCTGGACGAAGGGACGTCGGATCCGGAAGAGGACGAAACGACGCGGACCGTGGACGGGGAAGAGAGCGAGGCCTCGTCCTCCGCCACCGTCAATCGCGAGGACTTCAACCCGACCCTCTACGCCCTCGACCCCGCCGAGATGGAGGCGCTGCGTGGCGAGGTGAACCGGGAGATGACCCGCGACCTCCGCAACGACGTGCTCCTCGCGCTCTTCGACCGGCTGGAGGATTACCAGCGCCGGGACCGGCAGCTCGAGATCCTGAAGATCCTCTCCGCGCTCCTTCCGAACCTGCTCTCGCAGGGCGCGCTCCGGGTCACCAGCCAGGTGCTGGACGAGCTCACGAAGATGCAGGCGAGGGGCGACGTCCTGGACGACCGCGGCGCCGACATCGTGACGGGGATCGTGGAGGAGCTGAGCGCCCCGGAGTCCGTGCAGGAGCTGGTGCGCGCGTTCCAGGACGGCTCCATCCCGGCGTCCGTCGCGGAACTCTCCGTCTTTCTCCGCTACCTGCACCCCGGCGCGCTCGGCCCGCTCGTCCGCGCGGCGGAGCAGATCGCGGAGAAGGAGCTCCAGGCGGTCCTCCAGGAGTCCATGCGCGCCATCGCGGATCGGAACCATGCGGCCCTCTTCAAGCTCATGGAGTCGCCGGATCCGGTCGTGGTGGCGGGCGCCGTCCGGCTGGCGGGGCGCATGGAGCTCGCGGAGGCCGGGGCGACGATGAGCAAGCTCTTCGCCCATCCGGACGCGAAGGTGCGGCTGGCGGCCGTGGAGAGCTCGATCCTGATGCGCACGTCCACGGTGACGAAGGGGCTGCAGGCGGCCCTGGGTGATCGCAGCCGCGAGGTGCGGATCGCGGCCGCGCGCGGACTCGCGAAACTGGACTTCAGGCTCGCCGCCCCCCGACTGCGCGACTACGTCACGGGCAAGGCGATCCGCCAGGCCGACCTGACCGAGAAGATCGCCTTCTTCGAGAGCTACGGCGACCTGCAGGACGACCAGGCGGTGGATCTGCTGGGCGGCATGCTGAACGGGCGCGGCTTCCTGGGGCGCAAGGAACCTCCCGAGATCCGGGCCTGCGCGGCCCTGGCGCTCGGGCGCCTGAAGGATGCGCGCGCGAAGACATCGCTGGAGGCCGCGCTCGACGAGGACGACCCCGTCATCCGGAGCGCCGTGCGGCGCGCATTGAGGAGGGAGCCCGATGCATCCTGACGTTCCCGCGGCCGTGACCGGAGGGGTGCCCGTCACCCGGCGCCTCCAGGACCAGGGCCGCCGCATCCTCACGAGTTTCTACGCGGCGATGCGCGCACTCAAGTTCTATCCGCCGGAGAACGTCGCGGTTCAGCAGGCGGTGGACGAGCTGCACCGGCTCGTCAACGAGGTTCTGTCCGAGGAAGGTGGGGTCGAGCTGCGGGTGGTCGGCGAGTTCTTCTTCCTCAACGAGACCCGTCTGCGCCTCGACCTCACGAACTACTCCACCTTCGGATCGTTCGCGCGCGTGCTGGCCGACCACGGCCTGGGCGCCGTGGACATCACGGCCGGCGTGGATCGCGCCGAGTGGACTCCCTTCCTCTCGCTGCTTCTCCGCACGCCGACGGAGGAGAACCGGTTCAGCGACTTCCTCGGACGGATGGCGAAGACACCGGTGCGCCACATCCACGTGGTCGAGGAGCAGGAGGCCCAGAAGCTCGACCTGGAGGCGGAGGAGGCGCTCGCCGCCGCGAAGCGCACCTACGTGCAGTCGGTCCGGGCGGCCGAGGACGTGCTGGGCGACGTGCGCATGGGGCGGGCCGTGAACGTGCGGAAGGTAAAGCGCGCCGTGCAGTCCATCGTGGACCAGGTGCTCGGCAACGAGCCGTCGCTCATGGCGATGACGACGCTGCGCGACTTCGACGAGTACACCTTCACCCACTCGGTGAACGTCTGCATCTTCAGCGTCGTCATCGGGCAGCGGCTCGGGCTGACGAAGTCGCAGCTCTACGACCTGGGGCTGGGCGCGCTCTTTCACGACGTGGGCAAGATGCGGCTGGATCCGGACGTGATCAACAAGGTCGGCCGCCTCACGCCGGAGGAGTGGCGGCACATCCAGGACCACCCCGCCGAGGGGCTTCTCACGCTCTTCCAGCTGCAGGGCTTCGTGGACGTGCCGTACCGCCAGATGCTCATGGCCTACGAGCACCACATGAAGGTGGACCAGACGGGGTATCCGCGCAGCACCCGCCCCCGCAACCCGGGACTCTTCTCGCGCATCGTCGCGGTCGCGGACGGCTTCGACGCCGGCACGTCGGTGCGCAGCTACCAGTACAAGCCGTGGGCGCCCGGAGACGTGCTCCGCGAGATGCGCGACAACCCGAAGCGGGGCTTCGACCCTCTCCTCGTGAAGGCGCTCATCAACGCGACCGGCGTCTACCCGGTGGGAACGCTCGTCGTGCTCGACACCCACGAGCTCGCGGTCGTCTCGGCGACGAACCCAGACCCGGAGCGGCTCCATCAGCCCATCGTGAAGATCATCTCGGACGCGTCCGGCATGCCGCACCCCGAGCCCCCCACCGTCGATCTGAGCGAGGTCGATCCCGCCACCGGGGCGTTCCGGCGCAGCATCATCAAGACCACCGAAGCCGAGAAGTACGGCGTGCGGGTCAGCGACTACATCACGTAGCGTCCTCCGACTCCGCGCCCGATGCGTCCGGCGGTGCGCTCGGCTGCGCGACGCATTCCCCTCATTCCACCTTCCAAGGGAAAAGGAAAACCTTGTCCACGACCACCGAATCCGGACTCGGAGCGCGCTTCGCGGCGCGCAAGGCCGAAGGTCGCGCCGCGCTCGTACCCTACGTCACCGCGGGATACCCTTCCCGCGACGAGAGCCTGGAGCTCCTGCTCGCGCTCGCCGAAGCGGGCGCGGACGTCCTCGAGGTAGGGATCCCGTTCAGCGACCCCCTGGCCGACGGGCCCGTGATCCAGCGCGCATCGTTCAAGGCTCTCGAAGCGGGGATGACCGTGCGGGGCGTGCTCGACGTGGTGCGCGACTTCCGCGCGCAGCGCGACGAACCCGTGGTGCTCTTCACCTACCTGAATCCCGTGCTCCACTTCGGGATGGAGGCCTTCTCGAAGGCTGCGGTGGAAGCGGGAGCGCAGGGGCTCCTCCTCACCGATCTTCCGGCCGGTGCAGACCCGGACATGGAGGCGATGATCCTGGAGCACGGTCTTGATCCCGTTCGTCTGCTCGCCCCGACCACTCCGCCCGCCCGGGTGCCGGACGTGGTGCGTGGCGGACGCGGCTTCCTCTACTACATCTCCCGCACGGGGGTCACCGGCGCCCGCACCGAGCTCCGGAGCGAGCTGGGCCGGGAAGTGGCGGCGCTGCGCGGGCTCGTCACGCTTCCCATCGCGGTCGGATTCGGGATCTCCACTCCCGCACAGGCGGCGGCGGTCGCGGCGGTGGCGGATGGCGTGGTGGTGGGAAGCGCGCTCACGCAGAAGGTGGACGAGGCGGGCGTGGAGGGC
>JBBDIW010000014.1:0-1330 GCA_040880165.1 Gemmatimonadota bacterium
CCCGTCCTCCTTCCCGGGAAGCGGGATCCTGATCCTGGTCACGATCTCGTCCGGCTGCCGAACGCTGTTCCAGATGCCGTCCGCCACGAAGAAGTCCTCGACCGGCACGCTGCGGGCTCCTGCCGGCCCCACGAGCTCGGCCACCGCACCCAGCGTGATGAGCACCGGGGGAGTGTCCGCGGAGTGCGCGGCCACGCACTTCTTCCCCACCTTCGTCACGTGGCAGACGTCGCCGTCCTTCTTCAGGCAGTAGCCCAGCGACTTCCGCCAGAACCGGCTCTGGTTGTAGTAGGTGCAGCGGGTGTCGAGGCAGAGGTTGCCCCCGATGGTGCCGGCGTTGCGGTGCTGGGGACCCGCGACGTGTCCCGCCGCGAGGGACAGCGACGTAAAGTGCAGTCCGACCAAGGGATGCGTCGCCACCGACGTCAGCGTCTCGGCCGCGCCGATCACCAGCTGACCGCCCTCCTCGCGGATCCCCTTCAGCGCCTCGATCCCCTTGAGCGCCACGAGGTGCCCGGGGGCGAAGAGCCCGTGCTTCATGTTCGGGATGAGGTCGGTGCCCCCCGCGACGGGGATCGCGTCGCCCTCGTACTCCGCGAGGAGCGAGGCGGCCTGCGCCGCAGTTTCGGGCCGGTGGTAGCGGAAGGGGGGGAGCCTCAGCACGTCACGCCTCCGGGGAATCCGGGGGGAGCGGGCGGGCGACCATGATGCCGTCCTGGCCGTTGATGAGCTCGATCCGGTCCGCGAGCGGGCGTTCGCTGACCTCGACCGCGCTCCCGATGAGCGGGGCGTGCAGCAGATAGAGGTCCCCGTTCGTCCAGAGCGCGATGCCGGTGTGCGCCACGTCCAGTCCGTCGACGGTGCTGGTGGCCGCGATGATGTCGCCGTTCCGGATGCCCGCCGCGACGTCGCCGATCCGCGCCTGCGGGATGTAGTGCCGCGACTCCGTGTTCAGCCGCTCCTCGACCGCGCGGATCGCCGCGAGGTTGTCGCCCAGGGCGAGCTGGCGGTACGCGTCCGGGTTGCTCGACATGAAGTCGATCGCGCCGGGAAGCGGCACACCTCCGATCTCGGCGGTCACCGGCTGCAGCAGTCCCTTGCGCGCGCCGTCCGAGATCCACTCGCTGAAGTAGTGCAGCCGGTCGGGGTAGCCGTTCAGGACGCCGTCGCGATAGCGGACAGTCGTGAGGGCGTCCGCGTAGCGCGCGCGAAAGCGCTCCTCGTCCTGCAGCGCCGCGTCGTCCAGGGTCGTCACCAGCCGCGACAGAACGAGCACGTGCTCCACGAAGGTGACGCAGTCCAGCTGGCGGAGGTTGATGATCAGCCGCTC
>JBBDIW010000015.1:0-1326 GCA_040880165.1 Gemmatimonadota bacterium
TGCGGACCCGGGAACTCCTTCACCGATTCCGGCAGATAGGTGTAGGCCCACGGGTGCCCGGACACGATGCGACCGAGCACGGGGAGGATGCGGTGGAAGTAGAAGAGGTAGAGCCGCCGCAGGAGCGCGTTGGGGGGCTCGGTGAACTCGAGGATCACGAGCCGGGCCCCCGGGCGCAGGACGCGCTGCAGCTCCTCGAGCCCCCGCCCCAGGTCGGAGAGATTGCGCACTCCGAACGCGACCATGGCTCCGTCGAAGGTGCCGTCCGGAAAGGGAAGCCTCAGCGAGTCGCCGCATACGGGCCGCACGGGCAGTCCCGCGAGCTTTCCCGCCCCCTCCACCAGCATCGGGCGCGCGAAGTCCGACGCGACCACGCTGCCCCGGAATCCGGCGCGCTTCGCCAGTTCGATTCCCAGATCGAACGTCCCGGCGCACGCGTCGAGGAACCGGCCCTCCGGGCGCGTCTCCCACTCGAGACGGTCCACCGCGCGTCGACGCCACCGCCGGTCGATGTTCAGGGAGAGGACGTGGTTCAGCAGGTCGTACCGGGGTGCGATCTCGGAGAAGATCGTCTGGACCTGGTCTTCGCGCTCCGGTCCCCGGGACGGCTTCGCGCCGTGAGTGGTCGCCATGACACCTCGAAATCGGTAGAATCAGGGGCGAATGCGCCCCGCAGCATGGCAGGAAACTGTGGGAAATCATCGGAATTCGAAACCCGCGGGCGCCGGGCTCCGTATGACGGATGGAGGAAGCCGGCCCACATCGACGGATGGGGGCATTCGACCCGGGGGTACCGCACACGGTGGATTACGCCGCACTGGAAGACCGCGAAGTCGTTTCGCTCGCCTGCAAGGGGCGGGAGCGGGCGTTCAAGGAGCTTCTCGTTCGATACGAGAGGCCCGTCTTCACGCTCGTCTACCGAATGGTGCGGGACCGGGGGCTCTCCGAGGATCTGGCGCAGGAAACCTTCATCCGCGCCTTCAACGCGATCGACGGCTACGACCCCCGCTACAAGTTCAGCAGCTGGATCTTCAAGATCGCGAACAACCTCACGATCGATCACCTCAGGAAGAGGAAGCTGGACACGGTCTCCCTCGACGGCTCACCGGACGCCACGACAGACGACGAAGTCTCCCGCACGCGGATCACCGCCGTCTCCGGGGACGAGGCGCCGGACGCCTACGTCGAGAACCAGGAGCTGGGAAGCCAGATCGAGGACGCGATCGCCCGGCTCCGCCCCGAGTACCGCACCGCGGTCCTCCTCCGGCACGTGGAGGGGCACAGCTACGACGAGGTCGCGGAGATCATGGAGCTTCCGCTGGGCAC
>JBBDIW010000016.1:0-6974 GCA_040880165.1 Gemmatimonadota bacterium
CCATCCGCACAGAACCGGAGGACGAAGGTGAAGCGCGTGCATTCCCAGGTGAAACGGCTCCGCGAGGTCCGTACTCTCCCACTCCCGGCGCTCTTGCTCGCCGCCCTTTTCCTCCTTCCGATCGGCGTGCCGGACGTCGCGGCCCAGGAGCGGGCGCGCTTCGCACCGGAAGACGGCTATGCCCTGCCTCCGGCGGAGATCCAGGACATCTTCTCGCGCGATCCGAATTTCGCGACGCTGCGCAACATGAGCCCGGACGGAAATCACTTCGTGGTCCCGCTCTCCACCGAGCTTTCTCCGCTCACGCGGATGGCGGAGACGACGTACCGCCTGGGCGAGCTGGAGCTCCGCCCCACGGTCGACCGGCTCTGGCACCTGGACACCTACGGCATCTACGGCCTGCGCCTCTACTCCCTCGCGGACCGCAGCTTCCGCGACGTGGCCCTCCCCGATGCCGCCTTCGTGAGCGATCTCACCTGGTCGCCGGACGGGAGCCGGCTCGCCTTTCTCGCGCATCTGCCCCACGGCACCGAGGTCTGGACAGCGGACGCCTCGGGGGGAAGCGCCCGCCGGCTGAGCGACGCGCGCGTCATGGCGACGATCGCGACCGGGGCCGGCGGGCAGGGCGTGCGCCCGTCCCGCATGCTCCAGTGGACGCCCGAGGGGACCGTTCTCGCGCTGCTCGTGCCGCTGGACCGCGGTCCCGAGCCGGCCCGGCCGGCGGTGCCGACCGGCCCGGGCATCCGCCGGACCTTCGACGAGCCGGTCCCGACGCGCACCTTTCCCTTCCTGCTTCAGGACGATCACGACGCGGACCTCTTCGAGCACTTCACCCGGAGCCAGCTTGCCGAGCTCGCGCCGGGACGGAGCCCGCGCCCGATCGGCGAGCCCGCGATGTACCAGTCGATCTCGCTCAGCCCGGATGGGCGGCACGTCCTCGCCTCGACCGTGGAACGGCCCTTCTCGCTCATCACGAGTTGGTCGGGCTTCCCGCGCCGGACGATCGTGGTGGACCGGGCCGCGGGCACGGAGCTCGCGACGCTGGAGGTGCGCCCGCTGAGGGAGAGCGGCGGGGATGAATCCGTCACGCTGAGCAATCTCGCCTGGCGCCCGGACGGGGCCGGGCTCTCCTTCGTGGAGGAGGCCGATTCCGCGGGCGAGGGGGAGGACGCGCACCGGATCATGCTCCTGCAGGCCCCCTTCGACGTCGAGCAGGCGACGGTGGTCGCCACCAGCGCCCACTCGATCGGCAACGTCACCTATTCGGCGGACGGCCGGCACGCCTTCGCTACGCTCTCCCGCAGCGGCCAGCAGGCGCTCGCGCACTTCGACCTCGCGGCTTCGCAGCGCGAGGCGAACGTGGTCCTCGACTTCCACCGTCGCGCGGACCCGCTCACCCTGCCGGGCGACCTCGTCACGATGAGCATGGCCAATGGAATCGACGTTGCTCTGGTCTCCGGCGACGCCTCCGCGGTCTACCTGCAGGGCGACGGTCTGAAGGCGGACTTCCGCCCGCAGCCCTTCGTCGACCGGCTCGCGCTCGATGGCAGCGGGACCACCCGCATCTTCGAGGGCTCCCGCGACACGTTCGATCAGCCGCTGGTGCCGCTGGATCCGGAGATGAACCGGATCATCGTGAGCCGGGAATCGAAGACGCAATTTCCGGACAGCTGGCTCTGGAGCCGCGACGGTTCGATGCAGAACCTCACGCACAACGTCGATCCGTTTGCGGAAGTGACGGCGGCGGAGCGCATCGACTTCGAGTTCTCGCGGCGCGACGGGGTGAAGGTGCAGGGCCGACTCTCGCTCCCCCTGGACTACGTGGAAGGGACGAAGGTGCCCGCGATCTTCTGGACCTACCCCCGTGAATTCACGGACGCCGAGGGGTACGAGCGGGCCGCGATCCGCGCGCGCAACCACAACGCGTTTCATCACATGACGTGGCTGCGCTGGTCCGACATGTGGCTCACGCAGGGGTACGCGGTGGCGTATCCGGACATCCCGATCATCGGGGAGAACTACAACGACACGTACATCGCAAGCATGGTCGACGCGATGTACGGCGCGATCCGGGCGGTGGACGAACTGGGCTACGTGGACATCGACCGGATCGGGCACGGCGGGCACAGCTACGGAGCGTTCGCGACCGTGAACTTCATGGCGCACGTTCCCTTCTTCAAGGCGGGAATCGCCGGGCACGGCGCGTACAACCGCACCCTGACCCCGGCGGGATTCCAGGCGGAGCGCCGCACCATCTGGGAGGCCCCGAGCACCTACATCGAGATCTCCCCCTTCTTCAAGGCGCACCAGATCCAGGGCGCGCTCCTCATGTATCACGGCACCGACGACAACAACACGGGGACCTTTCCGATCCAGTCCGAGCGGCTCATCCAGGCCCTGACGACGCTCGGAAAGGATGCTGTGCTGTACTCCTATCCCTTCGAGTCGCATACCCCGCGGGCGATCGACAACAACCTCGACATGTGGGCGCGCTGGATCGAGTGGTTCGACTGGTACGTGAAGGGCGACACGGAGCGCGCGGTGACCGCCGCGGACGCGGACGCGGATACCGATGCGGAGTCGGACCGGTAGTGCCGCGGTCCGGCCGAGAAGGGCTGCCGCCCGCCACCCCCGGCCGGTCTCTCCATTCCGATGCCCGTGCGGACGCGTGAGCTTTCCCGTATCGGGGAGGTTTGATCCGTTACGCGACGACCGGGAGGGGAAGGGAAGATGGCGCGGTCGCACCGGCTCGGACGGAGGGGCGAGGCGCTCGCGGCCGCGTACCTCGAGGCGCGGGGGTGGCGGATCCTCGAGCGGAGCTTCCGGTCCGGTCACAGGGAGATCGATCTGATCGCGGCGCGAGAGGGCGTCGTCATCTTCGTGGAGGTGAAGACGAGGGGAGGCACCGGCCTGGGGCACCCGCTGGAGGGGATCACGCGGAAGCAGCGCGGCGAGATCGCGGCCGTGGCCCGGGCGTGGATCGGGGCTCGGTCCGGGGCCGTGCGTCGTCCTTCGTTCCCTCCGCCCGGCGCGGCCGGTTCGTCCCGCCTCGACGGCCCGACGACCTTCCGCTTCGACGCGATCGCGATCGTGATCGAGCCCGGTCGGCCACCGAAGATCGAGCACCTCGAGGACGCGTGGAGGATCGGATTCTGACCCCCGCGGGAGGACGACCGGGACGGGCGAAACCGGCTTCGCGCGAGGCGTCCGGGCTCCCCGGCGGCGCTTCTTTCACGGTTGACGCTCATGGGGCGTTCGGGTAGCTTTGACGTGTGCCCCAGGTCCGCAGAACGAAAGCCTACGAAACCCGTCAGGACCCCGCAGGTAGCAGCGGTAAGTGCGGTGATCGTTGCTGCGGGTCGCCTGGGGCACTTTTTTTTGTCCCGGCCCCTCCGGTCGGAGCTCCTTCCACTGCCTTCCGGGTGCGATCGCGATGACGGAGACGGCTTCCCATACCGCTCTAGCCCGGAAATACCGCCCCACGCACTTCGCGGACGTCTCCACCCAGGAGCACGTTTCCGAGACCCTCCGACACGCGATATCGACAGGCCGGGTGGGCCACGCCTACCTCTTCTGTGGACCCCGTGGTGTCGGCAAGACGACGCTCGCGCGCGTGCTCGCGATGGCGCTCAACTGCCCGGATCGCACCCCGGAAGGAGAGCCGTGCGGCGAGTGCGAGAGCTGCACGCGGATCTGGGGCGGTCACACTTCGCTGGACGTCGTCGAGATCGACGCTGCCTCGAACCGCGGCGTGGACGACGCGCGGGACCTGAGAGAGCGCGCCATGTACGCCCCCTCCGCGCCGGACCGATACAAGGTCTACATCGTGGACGAGGCGCACATGCTCACCCGCGAGGCGTGGAACGCGCTCCTCAAGATCCTCGAGGAGCCGCCCCCCCGTCTCATCTTCGTCTTCGCGACGACCGAGCCGCAGAAGATCCAGCAGCTTGCCGCGCCGATCCTCTCCCGCTGCCAGCGCTTCGACTTCCGCCGGGTCGGCGTCTCCGACATCGTGGGGCGCCTTCGCCAGGTCCTCGAGGGAGAGGGACTGACGTCCAACGACGAGGCGCTCCGCCTCATCGCCCGGAAGGCGGACGGCGGAATGCGCGACGCGCTTTCGCTCACCGACCAGGTGCTCTCGCTCACGGGCGGGGAGATCACGGCGGAGACGGCGCGACGGGTGCTGGGTCTGGTCGACGAGGAGCGGTACCTGGAACTCTTCGACTTCCTGGCCGAGCGCCGCCACGGCGAGGTGTTCCCGTTCGTCGAGCGCCTGCTGGACGAGGGATACGACCTCGTCGAGTTCTACCACGGGCTCGTGGGGGCGCTGCGCGTCCTTCTCCGCCTGAAGCTGAACGCCGGGGACGTCCCGGACGTGAGCGACGAGCTGCGCGAGGAGTACCTGAAGCGGGCACGGGCTTTCGAGGCCGGGGATCTGCTCCGGATGCTCGCGATGGCGGCAGAGCTCGAGACCGCGGGAAGCCTGCGCCGGAGTGCGCAGCCCCGCATGCTCGTGGAGTTGCTGCTCGTCCGCTTCAGCTACCTGGACCGCACGGTGGATCTGGAGGAGATGATCGACCGGCTGGGCGGAGCCCCCGACGGACCGGCGGGCTCCGGCGCGCCGGGCGGCCCGGGTACCGGAACCGGTGCCGGAGCGAGTGGCGGAGCGAGCGGTGCGAAGGGGAGCGCGGCGGAAACGGTCGGACGGGACGGAGCGACCGAGGGCGCCGACGCATCGCCTGCGGGTACCCCCGGTCAGGCTGAAGCGGCCCGGACTTCCGTTACGGCCTCGACGTCCCCGACGCCACCGACCGCGACCGCCAGCGCGGCCACCGCGCAGGCGCGGTTCGACGCCGAGGGTGCGGGCGCGGCGGCATCCGGAACGACGGCGTCACCGGGAACGGGCGCGTCGTCGGCGACGATCGCCGCACCCGGAACGTCCGCCGGCGACAGTGCGCCGCGGCCCGCGCCTTCCACACCCATCGAGGCGTGGGAGCGGCTCCTGGACGAGGGGACGAAGATTCCGAACGGGCTCTCTCCCTTCCTGCGTGCGGCGCAGGTGACCCCGGAGCGCGCGGGCAGGCTGCGACTGTCCATGCCGGACGGCCCGGGGCTCGAGCGGCTCCGCGACCCCATGACGCTCCGCATCCTGAGCGGGGCGCTCGGTGTATACCTCGATGGGGAGATCGAGATCGTTCTCGACGCCCCCGCGGCAGCCCCGGCCGGCAGCGAGGGGCGAATCACTCCGGACACCGTGCGTGCCGACCGCCTCCGGGAGGAATTGAGGCGGGAACCCCGCCTCAGGGAGGCGGTAGAAGAACTCGATCTCGAACTGCTGGACTGATTCGGTTGCCGGAGTCGCGATTCGAGTGGCATCGGATGAGGCCTTTTACGACGGATGGAAGATGACCGATTTTCAGCAACTGATTCAGATGGGACAGCAGATGCAGTCGCGCATGTCGAAGCTCCAGGAGAGCCTCGGCGATCAGGAGGTGCAGGCGTCCTCCGGAGGCGGGATGGTGACGGTGTCCGTGAACGGAAAGGGGGACATCCAGAAGGTCGAGATCGACCCGGCGGTGGTGGACCCGCAGGACGTCGAGATGCTCGAGGATCTCGTGCTGGCCGCGGTCGCGGAGGCGCAGAGCAAGGCCCGCAGCGTCTACGAGAAGGAGATGCAGAAGGTCGCCGGTGGCCTCCCCATGCAGCTTCCGGGGCTCTTCTGATTCTCAGCGCCGACCATGTCCGTCATTGACCAGGTGACCGCGGAGTTCGGGCGGCTGCCGGGAGTAGGCTCGAAGACGGCGATGCGGCTCGTCTATCACCTCATGAAGGGGTCCAAGGAAGACACGCGCCGCCTCGCGCGCTCCATCGAATCGCTCGCGGAGAGGATCCGGCCTTGCAGGCAGTGCGGAAACTTCAGCGAGAGCGAGCTCTGTGCGATCTGCGCGAATCCTCGGAGGGACGAATCCGTCATCTGTGTGGTCGAGGGGGCGTTCGACGTCGGATCGATCGAGCGGACGGGGCACTTCCAGGGGCTCTATCACGTGCTGGGCGGTCGCCTTTCGCCGCTGGACGGCGTGGGGCCCGACGAGTTGAACCTCGGCTCGCTCGTGGAGCGCGTCCGAGCGGCCGAGGGGGGCGTGCAGGAGGTCATTCTCGCCACGAATCCCAGCATCGAGGGCGAGGCCACGGCGGTCTATCTGGAAAAGGTCATCCGGCCGCTGGGTCCGCGGGTGACGCGGCTGGCCCGTGGCGTGCCGGTGGGAAGCGACCTCGAGTACGTGGATGGAACGACGATCTCCGAGGCGCTCGCAGGGCGCCGCGAAATGTGATCCCAGAAGGAAAGAATTCCAGGGGGAACGAATGAACAGGACGCTCCGGATCACCGGGATCACGCTTCTGGCGACGGCGGCCGCAGGCACCATCGCCGCGCTCTTCGTGCGCGACCAGATCAACCGGCACCAGCGGAATCTCTTCAATCCCTTCACGTTTCGCAGACTCGCCGCGCTCGAGCACATGGCGCGTGAGGGTGCGACGGTCAACAGCATCAACCTGCTGCGGGATTTCATCAACTGGGAGCCCCGCAAGCTCCTCCGCAACCGGGCGCGCTCCATCGTCAGCAGGATGGAGCGGGAGGCCGAGGAACTGCACGGGATCTCGCTGGAGCGAGAGGCCTGAATCCCTCCTCCGGATGCTCGTCCGTTCCTTCCCCGAAGCGGCGATGACTTGCTTCTGCCGTTCGGGAGTCCGACTTTAAGAGCTTCCTCCACCGGGGGAAGAAGGTTTCCAACTCATCCGGTCCATGAAGGGGTGCCGAGCGTTTTCGGCCCCGATGGGCACGGTGCATACGCACGGGCGTCAAGGAAGGAGCGTTGGGCTGATCGATGTCGATGATCAACTATGCCAGCCGCGAGATCAACTGCAAGATCGTGTACTACGGTCCGGGTCTCGGTGGAAAGACCACGAACCTCGAG
>JBBDIW010000017.1:0-6906 GCA_040880165.1 Gemmatimonadota bacterium
ACCGGGAGCGTCGCCAGCCCCTTCTCCACCATCAGCTCCACCACCTCCGTCACCGGAGTGTCCGGATAGATGCGGTAGGTGAGCGGGGTAAGGGCGTTCTCCACCAGGAGCTTCTCGTGGAGCTCGACCTCCATCAGCTCCCCGAAGGCGCGAACCTCCGACGGCGAGCGCGCCGAAAGCAGCCGCTCCGCCCGGTCCCGGTTGCGCAGCGTCCGCGTGAGCGTCGGGATCACCTGGACCTTGAGGGTGGACAGGCGCCGCGGCGTCACCAGGAGGAGAAGCGCGCGCGCCGTGCCCGGCTCCTCCCCGATCCACTCGGTCTCGAAGGGATCGATGGAGACCGCCAGCGCGACCGCCAGGTCGTCCACCTCGTTGGACTGGACGGCCATCACGAGGATGTCGTCGCCCACGCGGAAGACCTCGACGGCCGAGCCCGCGGCGAGCTCGGCGGGCCGGGCCAGGAACGGCTCGTCGTCGCGCGCGCCCGTCGCCGACTCCATGCCCGTGAGGCCCAGGCGCTCCACGAGCACGCCCAGGGCTTCGGCCAGGGTCCGGGCACGCAGCGGGACCACGATCCGGTCGGAGGTGAGAAGGTCGGCTAATTGCATAGGCTGCCCCCGCCAAGAGGGACGAGCGATCAGGCTCGAAGCGCGTCCCGCACCAGACCTACGATATCGACGGGGCGCTTCGCCACGGCGATGCCATTGTCCTCGAAGGCCTTCATCTTCTCGTCCGCCGTCCCCGCCGAGCCGCTGATGATGGCTCCGGCGTGACCCATCGTCCGTCCCTCCGGCGCGGTCTGCCCGGCGATGAAGCCCACCACCGGGACCTTCACGTGCTCCTTCACGAAGGCTGCCGCTTCCTGCTCGTCCGTGCCGCCGATCTCGCCGATCATCACGATCGCCTCGGTGTCTCCGTCGTCCGAGAATGCCTGCAGGCAGTCCACGAAGGTCGTCCCGATGATGGGATCGCCCCCGATTCCGACGCACGTCGTCTGTCCGATGCCGGCCTGGGTAAGCTGATAGACGGCCTCGTACGTCAGCGTTCCGGAACGCGAGATGACCCCCACGGGCCCGGGCGTCACGATCTGCCCGGGAATGATGCCCACCTTGGCCTTACCCGGCGTGATCAGCCCGGGGCAGTTCGGCCCCAGGAGACGGACCCCGCGATCGCGGACGAAGCGGTACGCCTTCGTCATGTCGAGCACCGGGATGCCCTCCGTGATGCAGACGACCAGGGCGACCCCGGCATCCGCCGCTTCCATGATCGCGCCCGCGGCGAACGGCGGCGGGACGTAGATGACGGAGGTGTTCGCTCCCGTCTCGCACACGGCGTCGTCCATCGTGTTGAAGATCGGCACCTTGCTGCCATCCGGGCCGTCGAAGGTCTGCCCGCCCTTCCCGGGCGTGACGCCCGCCACGACCGCGGTGCCGTACTCCATCATCTGGAGCGCGTGAAAAGATCCGTCTCGTCCCGTGATACCCTGCACGGCCAGACGCGTGCTGCCGTCGGCAAAGATCGCCATATGTCCTGCATCTCCTGTTGATGTTTCGCAGCAGGGGGTCTCCCGGAGGAGCCGCCCGCCCGCAACGCGTACGATTCAGGCTGGGGAGCGGTCCGGCCGCCCCCTCCGCCGATTCCGGTTACCGGCCCTTCGCGAGCTCCACGGCCTTCTCGACCACGGCGTCCATCGACGTCGCGGCCACGAAGCCGGCGTCCTCGAGAATCTGCAGCGCCTCCACCTCGTTCGTTCCGGTGAGACGGATCGTGATGGGCGGCTTGATGTCGATGCGCCGCGTCGCCTCGACGATCCCGTTGGCGACGTCGTCGCAGCGGGTGATGCCGCCGAAGATGTTGAAGAGGATGGACTTCACGTTGGGATCGGAGGTGATGATCTCCAGCGCCGCGACGACCTTGTCGGGGTTCGAGGAGCCGCCGATGTCCAGGAAGTTGGCCGGATCGCCCCCGTAGTACTTCACGAGGTCCATCGTGGCCATGGCCAGCCCGGCGCCGTTCACGCAGCAGCCGACGTCTCCGTCCAGCTTCACGTAGCTGAGCCCCGCCTCGCGCGCCTTCGTCTCGGCCCAGGGCTCCGCTTCGAGGTCGCGGTAGGCGGCCAGATCGGGGTTCCGGTACAACTCGTTCTCGTCCAGGCTGACCTTGGCGTCGATCGCCTTGACCTCGCCCTCGGGCGTGACGATGAGGGGGTTGATCTCGGCCAGGGAAGCACCGCTGTCGATGAACGCCTGATAGAGCTGGGTAATGATACGCGTCGCCTGCTTCGCGAGCTTCGGGTCCGAGTAGAGGCTGTTCGCGAGCCAGTACGCCTGGTGCGGAAGGAGCCCGTAGCGGGGATCGACCGCCAGCTTGCGGATGGCCTGCGGGTTCACGCGGGCGACTTCCTCGATGTCCACGCCGCCCTCGCTCGAGACCATGAAGAGGGGAGCCTGGGACGCGCGGTCGATGAGGATGCCCACGTACGCCTCCTCCGCGATGTCCTCCGCGGGCGTCACGAGCACCTTCCGGACGACCAGCTCCTTGATCGTCAGGGCGAGGATCGCCTCCGCGTAGCTGCGCGCCTCTTCAGGGGAAGAGGCGAGTTTCACGCCGCCCGCCTTGCCGCGCCCGCCGGAGTGCACCTGCGCCTTCACGACCACCCTTCCGCCCAGCTTCCGCGCGATCTCTTCGGCCTGCGCGGCGGTCTCCGCGACCTCGCCCGGAGGCACCGGAATGCCCGCGCCACGGAAGATTTCCTTCGCCTGATATTCGTGGATATCCATGCCCGTCCTTTCAGTGTGGTGAAGTGCCCCGGCGCTCCGCTCCGGCCGATTCAGCCCGCGCGCTCGGTCCGGAGCCCGTGCAACGTACCCAGAGCCACCCCCGGGATCAACTTGTTCATTCCCCGGGAGGGGGCGGCGGGGCGCCCTCCGCGCCGGCGGCGAGTTGCTCCAGAAGCTCCCGCAGCTCGGCGAGCGCGGCGCCGAAGCCCTGCCAGTCGCCATTCCTGAGCCGCTGCTCGGCCCGCTCCAGCAGCTCCAGCGCTTCACTGGAGCCGAGGGCCGCCACCCGTTCCCGCGCCGCTCCGGGCGCGGGCGCGGCTCCGGGATCCGCCGCGTCCGCCGGGTCCGCGAGCGAGGGCAGGTCGGCCACGGCCGCGGCCGGATCGAGGGCGGCGATGAGCATCTGGATCGCCCCCGCCAGGCTCGTCTCCATCACGACGCGCTGCCCGTCGCTGACGACGAAGCGGCGCAGCTCCGGGATGGCGTCCGCCTGCGCGGCCAGGAAGATCGGCTCCATGTAGAAGAGCGTTTCCCCGACCGGAACGACGTGGAGGTGACCGGTCCAGACCTGGCTCCCGCTCTGTCGCCAGAGCGCGAACTGCTCCGAGATCAGGGGATCCTGCTCGACGAGCGCCTCGATCTGGCGCGGGCCCGGGACCTGGAGCTCGACGGGGATGTCGTACAGGACGAGCTCGCCCGAGCGCTCGCGGTGCCAGCGGGCGATGAGCACGCCCGCGAGGTTCTGGCGCCCGGCCGGAACGAAGATGTTCGTGAGGAAGAAGTCCGGCTCCTCTTCCCCGGGCAGTCGGAAGACGCCGTACTGCGGACGATAGGGGACGGCCCGCAGGTCCTGGGAGAGCTGCGTGGAGAGGTTCCAGACGTCCTGCTGCCCATGAAAGACCGGCGCCGTCTCCTGGTGATACTGCAGGAGTACCACGGACTGCAGGTCGAGGAGCTCGCTCGGGTACCGGAGGTGATCCCTCAGGAGCTCCGGCATCTCGTCGAGCTCCCGGAAGAGCGTCGGGAAGGCGGCCCGGTACGCCGCCAGCAGGGGGTCCGGCGCCTCCGGTGTGTCCGCGGCGTAGAGATTGATCTCGCCCGTCACCGCGTCCACCGTCACTTTCACGCTGTTGCGCATGTAGCGCGCGCGGCGCCCCGCGACCTCGTACGAGCTCGCCAGGGGGAACCAGGACGTCGTCGTGAAGCCGTCCACGATCCAGTGCACCCGGCCCTCGGCGATCACGGGGTAGGGGTTCGCGGACACCGTGACGAAGGGCGCGACCTCGCGGATGCGGATCAGTACGTTGCGGCGGAAGAGGAAGCGGCTCGTGGAGGAGACCTCGGAGGCGAACAGGAGGTTCGCGTCCGCGAAACGGGTGGCGAAGGCCACCGTTCGAAGGGGGGAGTCGAGCAGGATCCCCTCGGGAAAGTCCACGCCCGCTACGCCGGGCTCCCCTTCCGGATTCAGGAAAGCGTCGTCGCCGGGGTTGACCACGGCGTAAAGCTGCTGTCTCGAGCCGAAGAAGACGGAGGGGTGCCGAAGCTCCACCTCGGGAACACCCGGACCGGGTATGAACTCAGGGGGAATGCCGCGCAGGAACAATGGAGGTCTGCCGTCGCGCGTCTGGCGCGCGGCGTTGCTCGCCACGACCCCCACGCCCGCGATGAACCGCTCCCGGATGTGGCGGTTCTGCCAGTTCGGATCCGGGATGCCGCCCGGATCCACCTCGCGCACCGAGATCGCCACGGGCTCGAGTCCGCGTTCCGTCCGGTACCGGTCGAACGCGACCACCGGGAAGTCGTAGTAGCGAAATCGCGCTTCGATCGCGCTGTACGTCGTGTAGAGCGTGTTCCCGGTCCAGATCGGCATGCGGTCGAGCTGAGCGAACGCCTCGCCCGCGTCCCCCGCCTGCGGAAGGCGGTAGTCGTACCGTTCGCGCCGGATGTCGCCCAATCCGAAGCCTGCGCGGGTGAACGCCATGTTGTGCTCGATGAACGCGGTCTCTGCGGCGAGCTCGTTCGGCTCGACGCGGAAGCGCTGCACGAGGGCCGGAAACGCTTCTCCCACCAGGAGGAGCGCGATCGCCAGCGTGGCCAGCGCTCCCACGATCGGCGCCATCCGGCGCCGCATTCCACCCCACACGGTGATGACGCCGGCCGCGGCGCTGACCACGGCGAGGATGGCGAAGCCCGGCAGCCGTGCGTTCGCGTCCGCAAAACCGAAGATCCCCTGGACTCCCGAGTTGCCGTCCAGGAGAAGGAGGTAGCGCGCGAGCCAGAAGCGGATCCCCAGGAGAACGAGAAAGGCCCCGAGCAGCGCAGCCAGGTGAACGCGGGCGGTGGGGTCGATCTGAAGCCGGTTCCGGATCCAGCGGGCCGAGCCGGTGGCGCCATACCCGGCGGCAGAAAGCGCGAAGAGCATGAACGCCAGGATGAGCGCGTAGGTCAGCACCCCGTTGATGACCGGGAGCGTGAAGGCATAGAAGGAGAGGTCGTGGCCGAAGATCGGGTCTGCCACGCCCCACGCCGCCGAGCGCACCATCAGGAGCAGCGCGAGGCCCGCCTCGCCGGAGATCGCCGCCGCCAGCCAGAGGGAGAGCAGCAGCGAGATGCCCACCAGGCCGCCCCGGATGAACCGACGCGGAATCTGCTCCGAGATTTCCAGGTTCCCGAACTGCCGCTTGACCTGGATGCCCCCGAACGTGTCTGCCACACGGGCCAGGTTCAGGTAGACGAGCGCAGCGGTCACCGCGACCGACGCCAGCGCCACCCCCCACTGCCAGAGACGGCGGGTCCAGAAGACGTCGATGTACCCTTCGGAGTCGAACCAGAGGATGTCGACGTAGAAATTGAGCGCCGCCCTGCCCCCCCACAGAACCAGGAGGCTGCCAATGAAGAACGCGAGAAAAAGTCGGCCTCCCCGCACGGCCTTCAGCAGGTCCGGCGCCCCCTGGATTCCGCCACCTCTAGACATCAACTCCCTGTGCTCTCAGCCAGTTCTCGACCTCGCTCCGGATCTCCTGCAGCCGTTCCTCCGTCCGGGCTTCGAAGCGCGCGACGAGGACGGGCTGCGTGTTGGACGCCCGCAGGAGCCCCCAGCCGTCGCCGAAGAGGATCCGCGCCCCGTCCACCTCGATCACCTCGTGCGACTGTCGGAAGTGCTCCTGTGCGGCTTCGACCAGCGGAAGCTTGGTCGCCTCGGTGACCTCGATGCGCAACTCCGGGGTGGAGACGTACTTCGGAAAGGCGCCCGCCATCTCGGAGAGCGTCCGGTCGCTCCTCGCCAGCAGGTCGATGAGCCGGCACCCGTCGTAGAGCGCGTCGTCGAAGCCGAGATAGTCGTCCGCGAACATGATGTGGCCGGAGAGCTCGCCCGCAAGGGGCGCCCCCGTCTCGCGCATCTTCTCCTTGATGAGCGAGTGCCCCGTCTTCCACATGACGGGCGTTCCCCCGGCCTTGGCGTAGACCTCGGGAAGGACTTGCGAGCACTTCACGTCGAAGACCATGGTGCTCCCCCTTCCTCGCTTCAGGATGTCGAGTCCGAAGAGGAGGAGCAGGAGGTCGCCCCGCACCACGTCACCGTTCTCGTCCACCGCGCCCAGCCGGTCCGCATCGCCGTCCAGCGCGATGCCGACCTCGCACCCTTCGGCGCGCACGAGCTCGACGAGATCCACGAGGTTTTCGTCCACCGTCGGGTCGGGGTGGTGGTTGGGGAAGGTCCCGTCCGATTCGCAGTAGAGGGGGAAGACGTCCGCCCCCAGTGCCTCGAGGAGAGGGACCGCGACGAGGGCTCCGGTGCCGTTTCCGCAGTCCACCGCGACCTTCACGGGCCGCGGAAGGCTGAAGCGCCGGACGACGTCCGCGATGTACCGCTCGATCACGGGCTCCTCTTCCAGCCGGCCACCGCCGGACGAGAACCGTTCCGTGCGGATGCGGTCCAGGAGGCCCTGGATGGCGGAGCCGTAGAGAGCCCTGCGCTCCATCGTCATCTTGATCCCGTTCCACTCCGGCGGATTGTGCGATCCGGTGATCATGATCGCGCCGTCCGTCTCGAACGTGAATTCGGCCCAGTAGACGAGCGGGGTGGGCGCCATTCCGACGTGGACCACGTCGACGCCGCCGGCGC
>JBBDIW010000018.1:0-6877 GCA_040880165.1 Gemmatimonadota bacterium
CAGGAGGAAGAGGCGCTCGGCAAGGCGTACGACGCCCGCCTGATGCGGCGCCTCCTGCGCTACCTCAAGCCGCACAAGGCGAAGGTCTTCTGGGCGGTCCTGCTCCTCGTGCTCTCCGCGGGGCTGCAGGTGGTGGGACCCTGGCTCGTCCAGATGGCGCTGGACGACGCGATTCCGGCTGGAAATGCGCGCCTCCTCTCCACGCTCGCCATCGCGTACCTCGTCTCGGTGGGGCTGAGCTTCTTCCTGGAGTACGGCCAGCAGCTCCTGACCACCTGGCTCGGCCAGCGGGTCATGTTCGACCTGCGCACCGAGATCTTCGACAAGCTCCAGCGCCTGGACCTGCGCTTCTACGACCGCAACCCGGTCGGCCGCCTGATGACGCGCATCACGAGCGACGTCGAGACGCTGAACGAGCTCTTCAGCTCGGGCGTGGTCTCGGTGTTCGGCGACGTCTTCACCCTGGTCTTCATCTTCGTGGCGATGCTCCTGCTGGACTGGCAGCTCGCCCTGGTCACCTTCTCCGTCCTCCCCTTCGTCGCCTACGCCGCGTTCCTCTTCCGGTCGCGGATCCGCGAGGCGTATCGCGACATCCGGCTCCGCCTGGCGCGCATCAACGCCTACCTGCACGAGCGCTTCACCGGGGTGCGCGTGGTCCAGCTCTTCAACCGCGAGAAGCGGGACCTCGCGCAGCTCGAGGAGATCAACAACCAGTATCTCGAGGCGCACCTCCGCTCGATCACCTACTACGCCCTCTTCTTTCCGGTCATCGAGCTCTTCACCGCGATCGCGCTGGCGCTCATCATCGGGTACGGCGGGCTGGCGATGCTGGGCGGCGAGGTCTCCGTCGGGGTCGTCGCGGCCTTCCTCCTGTACGCCCGCAGGTTCTTCCGTCCCATCCAGGACCTCTCGGAGAAGTACAACCTTCTCCAGGGGGCGATGGCCTCGTCCGAGCGCATCTTCAAGCTGGTCGACCGGGAGCCGCGGGTGCAGGACCCTGAGGTCCCGCTCCACCTGCCGGAGGAGGCCCGTGGCGAGATCGAGTTCCGCGACGTCTGGTTCGCGTACGACGGGGGCGACGCGAAAGCGCGCGCGCCGTCCGGGAACGGCAAGCCACCCGCGGACGGCGACGGCAGGCCCCCCTCGGGCGGCAACGGGGCGGGGCCCGACTGGGTGCTCAAGGGGGTGAGCTTTCGGGTGGCGCCGGGCGAGAAGGTGGCGATCGTCGGACACACCGGAGCGGGCAAGACGACGATCATCAACCTGCTGACGCGCTTTTATGACATCCAGCGCGGCGAGATCCTGCTCGACGGCGTGCCGATCGACCGGGTGCCACAGGCCGAGCTCCGCGCGCGGATCGGGCTCGTTCTCCAGGACGTCTTCCTCTTCAGCCAGGACGTGGACTACAACATCCGGCTGGGCGACGACGGCATCGACGACGCGCGGGTTCGGGCGGCCGCGCACGAGGTCGGCGCCGCGAAGTTCATCGAGCGCCTGCCCGGCGGATACTCGCAGGCACTGGGCGAGCGGGGCATCACCCTGTCCGTGGGGGAGCGGCAGCTCATCTCCTTCGCCCGCGCGCTCGCCTTCGACCCGCGCATCCTGATCCTGGACGAGGCGACCAGCTCCGTCGACTCCGAGATCGAGGCGCGCATCGAGGAGGCCACGGACCGGTTGATGGCGGGGCGCACGTCGCTCGTGATCGCCCACCGGCTCTCCACCGTCCAGGGCGCCGATCGCATCCTCGTGCTCCACAGGGGGGAACTGCGGGAGCAGGGCACCCACGACGAGCTGCTGCGGGCGGGAGGGCTGTATGCGCGCCTCTACGAACTCCAGTTCGTGAGGGCGGGAGCGTGAAACGGGCGCGGGAGCACGGCGGAACTTCGCGGCAGCTCGCTGCGACGTAGCGTTCGCTACGCCTCACTCGCCACCGCTCGTCCGCCGCACTCCCGCATCCCGTTTGACGCCCCCCACACGGGGTGGGCGGCGGGCGGCGGCGACCGCTCTGCCGGGACGCGCACCTGGGACCCTCCCTCGACGCACGCCGAGGGAGGGCGGTGCGTCACCCCGCAGGGCGTGCCCCGCGAGACATTTCGGTCTTCCCTACTCCGCGCCCGCCTCGGCAAAGCGCACGCTTCCGACGTAGTTCACCATTTACTGAATGCCGAAGGGGTCGGAGCAGGTTCCGTACTTTTCGGCCCACTCCGTCTGCTGGAGCGGCATCTCCACGCTTCCACCATTCGAAAGCGCTTCGAAGAGCCGGTCCGCCTCCTCGGCGGTCTCCGGGTCGAGGGTGATGAAAAAGTTGTTCCCCGGCCGGTGCTCGACCGGGAAGGACGCCAATCGGTCGGTCGCCATCAGCGTCGCGTTCTCGCCGAGCGGGAGCGAGATGTGCGCGATCTTGTCGGCGTCGGACTCGCGTACGCCCATCGACTGGCCCATGTCGCGGAAGCGCATGACGGACGTGAAATCCCCGCCGAAGACCGAGCGGTAGAACGCGAAGGCTTCCTCGGCGTTGCCCGGGAAGTTCAGGTACGGGTGCGCGGCTTTCATGGTCCATGCCTCCCATGGATGAGGGTCACGAGCGGCGTGCTCCTGGTATGGGATCACGGGGAGTCGCCCGATGCCTCTGACTGCACGGTCCGGACCGCGGCACGATCTCGAGAGGAACGGAAACGTTTCCGCAGGAACGCGGGGGCGCGGAGATGCGCGGATGGGACGCGGCCGGCTCACTCGACCTTCCCGAACACCCACTGCATGCGCGGCCTTTCCGGGGATGCGGGCCGGGATGCGTCGAACTCCCGGCAGCCGAGGATCGGACGAAAGCCGCAGCGCCCCGCCAGCGCGACGAGCGCCTCGGGCGTGTACAGCTGCCACTCGAACCGGTCTTCGCCGTCCCCTCCGTAGCGGATCCGGACGTCGAGGCGATCGCCCCGCATCGCCTTCCACTCCTCGATGACCACCCCGCTCCTCTCGTGGCGCCTCACGCCCTGATTCGCCTCGAAGAACTTGCGGTGGTAGAGGTCGAGGACGAGCCGGCCCTCCGCCCGGAGGCGCCCGGCCGCCTGCCGGAGGACGCGCGCGTTCGTCGCGGCATCGAAGTGCCCGAAGTTCTGCCACATGCAGGTGACGCCGTCGAAGTCTTCCGGAAGCGCCCGCAGGTCGCGCATGTCCGCCTGGACGAAGCGGGCGCCGGGGCCGGCGCGGGCACGGGCGGCGGTGAGGGACGGGCGGTGGACGTCCACGCCCGTGACGTCGTATCCCGCCTCCGCGAGTGCCGACGCGTGCCTCCCGGGCCCGCACGCCAGGTCGAGGATTCGGCGGAACCCGGGGAGCGGAAGCTGTCGGGCGAGGAACGCGACCTCCGAGCGCGTCTGCTCGGGGGGGATCGGTTCCAGGAAGGTCGTGAACCAGCGGTCGGAGTACTCGTGGGTCATGGGCCGCCTGTCCGGGGAGCCGAGAGCGGACCTCGGCGGGCGGAAGAAGGGCCCGCCGAGTCGAGCAGTCGCGAGCACAGCCGCGGAGGTTCGCCCGAGGCTGCCTTCAGCGCCGATCCGGATCCGGCGAATTCGGGGCGACCGGGACAGAATCCGGGGGTACGGAGTCCCGCACGGGGTCGGGCACGTCGAAGGGCGGAACAGAGTCCGCCGCAGCGGAGCCCGCGGGGCGCGGGATGGTCGTCGGGAGCGGGACGACACCGCCCGGAATGGGCGCTTCGAGAAGCACGGGCTCCGGGGCGGTGACGGCCTCCGCACGGACGCCGTAGCGCGCAGACGCGGGTACGATCTCGCCGCCGAAGCGGATGAGCGGATCGGCGTCTTCGGGGAATCCCTCCGCGGGGGCGAACGCGGCCTCGGTGTAGCGGCCCGAGGCGTTCCACAGGATCCACTCGTCGATGCCCGCGTCGTACGTCGCCTGGATCTGCGCGCGCACCTCCGGCGCGCCGTAGCGGGGGGCGCCGAGCGTGAAGTCCTGGAGCCACGGACGGATCGACCCGGCGCCGGGAATCGAGAGCGAGCGCTCCATGCCGGCGTTGAGCGCCGCGAGCACCACTTCGTACGGGCGACCGTTCGGGTCCTGGATTCCGAAGCTCCCCACCCAGTAGTGCGAGGGATAGACCATGGGCAGCGCGACGTGCACCACGTCGATGAAATCTTCCCAAAGCTGCCCGATGCCGACGTCCGTCTTCGCCGACGTGGCGACGCCGAAGACGTCTGCGGTAATCTCCACGTCGAGCTCCTCCAGCCCCTCGTTCCCCGCGATCAGGAACTCGCGGATCGCGATCGAGCGCTTGCGCCCGTCCTGTCGGGGATAGCGGGAGCGCGCGAGATCCTCGTTCGAGGCGTCGGGAAAGCGGACGTAGTCCCACTGGATCTCGGGGAAGCCGAGCCGCGCCGCCTCCTCGGCCAGCGCGATGTTGTAGTCCCAGACGTCCGTGTGGTACGGGTTCACCCACGAGTGGCCGGAGCCGTCCATCCAGACGCCGCCGGCGCTGTCCTGGATCGCCAGGTCGGGACGGCGGTTCGCGAGCAGCGGGTCCTGGAAGACGACGATGCGGGCGATCGGGTAGATGCCCGCGGCGCGGAGCCGTTCCAGGAGACCCGAGATGTCGCGGATCCGGATTTCGCCCGTCGCGCCGATCTCCTGCGCCAGGGGAACGTTGGTCGCGTAGCTCACGTAGCCGCTCGCGTCCTTGATGTCGATGACGAAGGAGTTGATCTCCGTCCGCGACGCCATCTCGATGAGGGCGCTGGTGCGGCCGAGGGAGCCCGAGGCCCAGGCGTTCAGATAGATGCCGCGAACGTGTCTCGGGCGGGCGAAGACGGGGGGCTCGTCCGGGATCGTCACGGGAGTCGTGGCGCGCCGCACGGCCGCGGGAGCGGCCGCATCCACGTCGGCGGTCTCGTCATCCGGTGCGATCCCCCCTTCCTCCCCGGCGGCGGGGGCGGGCGCCCGGTAGCCCGCCACGCCGCCGGCTTCGCCCACGCCACTGCCCCCGGCCGGATCAGCGGCATCATCGGCCGCGGCGCCCGTCTCGCCCCGGAGCGCGCCCGCGGATCCGGCCCTCCCGGTCGCGGCGGCCATCGAATCCGCCTCGGCCTGCCGACTCTGGAGGTACGACTCCGCGCTCGCATCGCAACCCGCAAAGGCGGCGGTGGCGAGGGACAGAACGAACCAGCGGGAACTGCTCTTCATCAATACTCCGTCAGGGAAGGATCGACGTCTTCGCGCCACTTCATCACGCCGCCGGCGAGATTCATCGCCTTCTCGAAACCGTGCGCCCGGAGCTGCTGCACCGCCCAGTTGCTCCGCGCTCCGGACCGGCAGTACACGACCAGGTTCGCGTCCGCGTCGAGCTCGTCCATCCGGGAAAGAAGCTCGGCCATCGGGATGCGGAGGTGCCCATCGCCGGGGAGGTCGGCGATCTCCCGCTCGAACGGCTCCCGCACGTCCAGGAGCACGAGCGGCCGCTCGCGCTCGAGCCGTTCCCTCAGCTCCGTCGGAGAAATCTCCGGGACGCGACTTCCGTTCTGCTTCGTTCCGCCGCCTTCGCTCACTGTGTGCTCCCCTTCGTTCGTGGCCCGGTAATCAGCGTAACCAGGAGCGCGGCGGACTCGCGCGCCGCACCCCGGTGTCGTGAAATATACGCCAGTGCCGCGTCCGCGGCGGCATTGCGCGCGTCGGGCTCCCGTATCCACTCGGCGATCCGCGCCACCGTGTCCTCCGCATCGTGCACGACCCGGGCCGCGTTCTCTCTCAGAAGGTCCGCGGCCGCGCGGGAGTTCGAATGATGGGGGCCGAAGAGGACGGGCAGGCGTGCGGCGGCCGGTTCGAGCACCGAATGGAGCCCGTGACGGCCGAAGCCGCCTCCGATGTAGGAAAAGGTACCTGCTTTGTAGAGATCGGCAAGCACACCCACCCGGTCGACCACCACCACGTCCACCCCTCCGGCATCCTCCGTCGCCTCGACCTCCGCCAGGCGACGGGAGCTCGCGCCCGCTTCCCGCAGCCGCGACTCGATCCGCGCGAGGTGCCCCGGAGCCGGCTCGTGGGGCGCGAGAACCATGCGCAACTCCGGGTAAACCCGTCGGGCGGCGGCGAACGCCGGGAGGAGCACGTCCTCGTCCGGCTCCCACGTGGATCCGGCAATCAGGGTCGGACGCCGCGCCGTCATGGAGCGCTCGGGCGGGGCGCTTCCCGGATCGGGATTCCCCAGGAAGGGCGCCAGGTGTGCGGAACGGGGGTCCGCCCCCGATACCCGCTGGAAGGCGGAATCGATGCCGGGGTCGCCCGTGGTGCACACCCGTTCCGGATCCACCCCCAGCCGACTGAAGCGCGCGCCGTCCTCGTGCGAAATCGCGCCCACGCGCGCCAGGCGTCCGAAGGCGGGGCGCAGGAGGCGACGGGCCGGCCAGCGCAGGCGAGCGGCGCCGGAGGGCAGCGTGGCCGCCACGAGGGCTGTCGGAATCCCGCGGCGCTCCGCGGCAGCGGAGAGCCCCGGCCAGACCTCCGTCTTGGTGAAGACGACCAGCTCGGGCGCGAGCGCATCCAGCACGAGCCCGCACTCGTCCTGCGCGTCCCACGGGAGGTATCCCGCCACCCGCGCCGGCATGCGCGCGGCGAGCCCGCGGGCCGACGGCGAGAAGAAGGTGAAGACGAGCTGCACGTCCGGGCGCGCCTCGAGGAGCGCCTCCATCACCGCCCGCGCCTGCAGCCCCTCACCGACCGACGGCGCGTGGAACCAGACCAGGGGGCGAGCGCGATCCCGCCGCGCCCTCCCCCACTCCTCCAGCTCGAAGGCGGCCGACCGCCGCCCCCGCACCCCTTCCGCGATCTTCGAATCCTGGTCGAAGAGGACCGTGCCGATGCGCGAGGA
>JBBDIW010000019.1:0-6827 GCA_040880165.1 Gemmatimonadota bacterium
GCCACGTCCAGCTCGTCCTGCAGGACGTCGTCGTCGATGTTCACGGCTTCGAGCGTGGCGCCCGCCTGGCGTCGATAGTAGCCCTGCAGGTCCACGAACGGCCCGAACCCCAGAGAGAGCATTCCTCCCAGGAGGGTCGTGTTGTCGATGCCGATGTCGTCGTCCCAGTTCGTCCAGGTCACGTCCGGTACGATCGAGAGCGTGATCCCGTCCCGCGGGCTTCGCTCCTCCTCGACGGGCGGGGGCGGCACCTGCTGCTGCGCTTCGCCCGCCGCCGGAAGGGCCAGCGTGCAGGCCAGCGCGAGGCCGAGGCCGGCGAGGGCCCAACGGCCCCGCGGCCCGGGATCCGTGTCTCGTCTCCGCCGGCGTGCCGGCTCGGGTGTGTCTATTGTCGTGTTCATGGGCTCAGCTTCCATTTTCAAGGTTCATCCGATGCTCGTGCGGAACGCTTCGATCGAGTGTTCGTTCGTCGAGCGGCGCCCCACCGCGCGCCGCGTCGCCGGACCGGTCCGGAGGAAATGCATTCGGAGCGCGGCCCCGGCATGACCCGTCGAACGGGTCGGGCGGGTCCTGTCTTCGCCGGCAGATACGAGCAAGAGGCATACCAGCCAGGCCGTCCATGATCATCTACTTCTCTAGCAATGACAACAACTTAGAGAATTAGTTCTGGGCACCGGGCTGCCCGCGCACGCATTGTTGGATTCCGTGGCTTTTCCTATATTGTCTGGCTGTGGAGGAAAGTCGGGAGTGCCTGCTTTTTCAAGGGTTTGTCGTGGTTCGCATTGCAGAGATCGAGGCCGGAAGCATCGGAGAGGAGCTGCGTCTCGAGATCGGGACCCGGATCGTACGGATCAACGGTCAGAAGGTGAGGGACGGAATCGACCTCACCTTCCTGCTTGCGGACAATGAGCTCGAGCTCGAGATGGTGACGCCCGGCGGGGAGGCGGTCGTGTACGAGGTGGAGCGCGATCCGGGGGATTCGATCGGGATTGTGCCGGCTCCGGACACGATCCGGGAGTGCGCGAACAAGTGCGTCTTCTGCTTCATCGACGGAAACCCGAAGGACGTCCGCGAGAGCCTCTGGTTGCGGGACGACGACTTCCGGCTCTCCTTCACCTACGGGAGCTACGTGACGCTGACGAACCTCGGCCCGAAGGGGATCCAGCGACTCGTCGACCAGCGCCTCTCTCCCCTCTACGTCAGCGTGCACGCAACCGACCCCGAGGTGCGGGTCCGCCTGCTTCAGAACGAGCGCGCCGGACTGATCCTCGAGCACCTCCGCTTTCTCCTCGACCACGGTCTGGAGGTTCACACCCAGATCGTGCTCTGCCCGGAGTGGAACGACGGCGAGCACCTCGACCGCACGATCGAGGACCTCTGGGCGCTGGGACCGGGAATCCGCAGCCTTTCGGTGGTCCCGGTCGGGCTGACGAAGTACAACATGAACCGCCCGGTGCGCCCGCTGCTTCCGGCCGAGGCAGCGCGGGCCGTGGACCAGGTGGAGCGCGCCCGCATCCAGGCTCGAGCCGACGAAACCCGCGATTCCGCCTGGTGCTATGCGGCGGACGAGATGATGCTCATCGCCGGACGGGGCGTGCCCGAGGGGGAGTACTACGACGACTGGTCACTGGTCGAGAACGGCGTGGGGGCGGTCCGACGCTTCGTCGACGACTTCGACGAGGGGCTGGACAAGGTTCCGCCGCTCCACGGCAAGCGCATCCGGCTCATGACCGGACGCTCGATGGCACCCTTCCTTGCGGAACGCGCCCCCCGACTGCACGCCGCGACCCGTGCCGAGGTCGAGGTGATCGACGTGACGAACGAATTCTACGGCGAATCGGTCACCGTCGCGGGGCTGCTGGGTGGCCGAGACATGCTCGCAGCGGCCCGCGACCCGCGCGACGGCGACATCTTCCTGATTCCGGGGGAAACTCTGAACGCGGACGACCTCTTCATCGACAGTCTCTCCCTCGGGGAATTCCGGCAGGCGGTGGCGCCGGCCCGGGTCGTTCCCGGCTACGAGATCACCGAAGCGCTCTGCACCCTGTGAGCGGCAACTCGAGCGGCGCACCATGAGCGGCCGCATGCCCATCGTCGCGGTCGTCGGCCGCCCGAACGTGGGGAAGTCCACCTTCTTCAACCGGGTGCTCGGCGAGCGGCTCGCCATCGTGGACGACCTCCCCGGAGTCACGCGGGACCGCAACTTCGCCCGCGCGGAGTGGGCCGGGCACGCCTTCTTCATCGTGGACACGGGGGGCGTGATCGAAGGCAGTGACGAGCCGCTGGACCGCGCCGTCCGCCAGCAGGCGCTGGTCGCGGTGCAGGAGGCGGACGTCATTCTCTTCGTGGTGGACGGCAAGACCGGGGTGCACCCGCTGGACGAGAAGCTGGGCGACATCCTGCGCGCGAGCGGAAAGCCCATTCTGCTCGTGGTGAACAAGGTGGACAACCTGCCCACCGAGCAGAGCCACGTGGACTTCTGGCGGTTGGGGCTCGGCGAGCCGATCCCGGTCAGTGCCATCTCCGGGAAGGGATCCGGCGACCTGCTCGACACCATCGTCGCGAGCCTTCCGGAGACCGAGCCCGGGGACGCCGAGGAAGGCGTCGTGCGCGTGGCGGTGATCGGCAAGCCGAACGTGGGCAAGTCCAGCTTCGTGAACCGGCTCTTCGACGAGGAGCGGATGGTGGTGAGCGAAGTCCCGGGAACCACGCGCGATCCCGTCGACTCCACGCTCCAGTACCACGGGCGCACGCTCGTCTTCGTGGACACGGCGGGGCTCCGGCGCCAATCACGCGTGACGGACGCCATCGAGTACTACAGCTCGCTGCGTACCGCCCGCGTCATCCGCGAAGCGGACGTCGCCGTTCTGCTCGTCGACGGCTCCGACGGGCTGCACGTGCAGGACATCCGGGTGGCGGAGGCCGCCGTGAACGCGGGATGCGGCCTGATCCTTCTCTTCAACAAGTGGGACCTCGTCGAGAAGGAGACGAAGACGGCTCAGCAGATGGAGAAAGAGGTCCGCGCCCGCGCGCCGTTTCTCCAGTGGGTCCCCATCCTTTTCACCTCGACCCTCACGGGGCAGCGCGTACGGAAGACGCTGGAGAAGATCCTGGAGGTGGAGCAGGCGCGGCTGCGCCGCGTGCCCACGCACGAGGTGAACGAGGTGCTGGAGAAGATGGTGCGCCATCAGCCGCCGCCGCACGCGCGCGGGCGCGCCGTGAAGATCAAGTATGGCACCCAGGTATCCGTGGCCCCGCCCACCTTCCTGGTCTTCTCGAATCTACCTGAGGAGATCCCGGACAATTACCTTCGCTACATCGAGAATGGATTCCGCCGCGAGTGGGGGTTCGTCGGAGCCCCCCTCCGCATCCGCTTCAGGAAGACCGAACGGACGTGATGCCCCTCGCACTCCTCGGCCTGGCGTACCTGCTGGGATCGATCCCGACCAGCTACTGGGTCGGGAAGGGAGTGTACGGCATCGACCTGCGGGAGCGGGGAAGCGGCAACCTCGGTGCGACGAATGCGCTGCGGGTGCTCGGTCCGAGGGCCGCCGTCCCCGTAATGTTCGTGGACATCGCGAAGGGGTGGCTTCCGGTCTGGCTCTTCCCCCGCCTGGACGGAGAGGGGGCGTGGGCGTGGGCGCTGGCCTACGGCGCCGCCGCGCTGCTCGGACACGTCTTCTCGATCTGGGTGCGCTTCAGGGGAGGGAAGGGAATCGCCACGAGCACGGGCATCTTCATTGCCCTGGCCCCCGCCGCAGTCGTCGCGGCCTTCGTCGCCTGGGGACTCGTGCTCTGGATTACCCGCATGGTCTCGCTCGCCTCCGTCGTCGCGGCCGTCGTGCTTCCCGTCGTGGTCTTCTGGACCGCCCGAGGCGAAAATCTCGTCCTCCCGGCGTTCACGGCCGCCCTCTCGCTCTTCGTGATCTGGGCGCACCGCGAGAACCTGCGGCGCATTCTCGCGGGGACCGAGTCCCGGATCGGACGAGGGGACGAAGGCAATGCGGTGTCATCCGGCAGGCGGGTCTCGCCATGACGGAGTCCGTGCCGGGCGCGGCGAAGGACGCGCCGAAGGGTTTCCCGGCCGGGGCACCGAAGGATGCCCCGAAGGTCGCCGTGCTCGGGGCGGGAAGCTGGGGAACGGCGCTGGCCGCGCTCCTCGCCGGCGGAGGCCGGGACACCACGCTCTGGGCCCTCGAGGACGAGGTCGTGTCCGGCATCCGCGAGCGGCGGGAGAACGCGATCTACCTCCCGGACGTCCTCCTGCCCCCGAAGCTGGTGGCGACCACGAGCCTCCAGGACGCGCTGCGGGACGCCGACTTCGTGATCTCGGTGAGCCCGTCCCAGCACGTGCGGAGCGTCATGACGGAGGCCGCACCGCATCTGGCCAGGGGCGCCCTCGTCGTGAGCGCGTCGAAGGGCATCGAGACGTCCACCCTGAAGAGGATGGACCAGGTCATGGAAGACGTCCTGCCAGAGCGCGCCATGCGGGGGTTCAGCGTGCTCTCGGGGCCGAGCTTCGCCGCCGAGGTCGCCCGCGGAACGCCGACGGCCGTCGTGGTCGCGAGCCGGTCCCCCGAGGCAGGGCTTCGGGTCCAGGAACTCTTCCAGACCGACACCTTCCGCGTCTATACGAACCCGGATGTTGCCGGCGTCGAGCTCGGGGGCGCGGTGAAGAACGTCGTGGCGCTCGCCGCCGGGGTGGTGGCGGGACTGGGATACGGCCACAATACGCTGGCGGCGCTCATCACGCGGGGGCTCGCGGAGATCACCCGCCTTGGCGTCGCGATGGGCGCCGAGCGCGCCACCTTCTCCGGACTCGCGGGAGTGGGCGATCTCGTCCTCACCTGCACGGGCGAGCTCAGCCGGAACCGCGGCGTGGGCTTCCGACTGGGGCAGGGGGAGTCGCTGGACGCCATCCTGGGCGAGATGAAGGCGGTCGCGGAGGGGGTGCGCACCGCGCAAGCGGTCTTCGAGCTGGCGCGGCTGCACGACGTCGAGATGCCGATCACGGAGGAGGTCCACGCGATCCTGACGGAAGGACGCGACCCGCGAGACGCGATGCAGAACCTCATGCTGCGGGAGCCGAAGGCGGAGGAATGGGCATGAAGGAGGTCTCGAATGGATGAACCGGTCGCCAGGAAGGCGTACTACTCCATCGGGGACGTCTGCGACCTCACGGGCCTCAAGCCCCACGTCCTCCGCTACTGGGAAACCCAGTTCGACCTCATCAAGCCGACCAAGAACCGGGCTGGAAACCGGGTCTATCGGCCGAAGGAAGTCGAGCTCATCCTGATGGTCCGCCACCTGCTGTACGAGGAGAAGTTCACCATCGAGGGTGCGCGCCAGAAACTCCACGAGATGCGACGGGCGGGTGGTCTGGAGGAGGAGCAGCAGGACATCCTGGAGCCCGAGTTCCTCCAGGGAATGAAAGACGAGCTCCAGCAGCTCGTGAAGGTCCTGTCGCCGAAGCCGAGCAGGCTGCGGCCGGAGGACCTGCAGTGAGACGACGATTCGAGAACCGCCGTACCGGAAGCCGACGCAGGAGTCCATGATCCAGAACCGTGAAGACAACCGTATACTCTGCACGAACGACGATGGATACCTCGCCACCGGCCTGCGCGTGCTCGCCGCGGCGGCGCGAGGGCTCGGCGAGGTGACCGTGGTGGCACCGGATCGCGAGCAGAGCGCGACGAGCCACTCGCTGACGCTCCACCACCCGCTCCGCGCCCGCACGAGTTCGCCCGGGGTGAAGATCGTCGACGGCACGCCGACGGACTGCGTGATCCTGGCCGCGAACGCGCTCATGGACGCGCCACCGGACATCTGCCTGTCCGGCATCAACCACGGGCCCAACATGGGCGACGACGTCCTCTACTCGGGCACGGTCGCCGCGGCGATGGAGGCGACGCTGCTGGGCATCCCGTCCGTCGCGCTCTCCTACGCGGGCGAAGACCCGGAGGAGATCGTGAAGTGGGAGGGCCTGCTGCACGGGCTGCTCCAGTCGATCCTGGACCGGAAGAATTTCCCGCCCGCGACGCTCCTGAACGTGAACCTTCCCCCCATCCGCGCAGCGGACGCGAAGGGCGTGAAGATCACGTCGCTCGGGCAGCGCCGCTTCAGCGACTCGCTCACCCGCGCGGACGACCCCAGCGGAAGGGAGTACTTCTGGATCGGGGGCGGCGCCACGACGTGGAAGGGTGGGCGCGACTCCGACTTCCGCGCCATCGAGGATGGCTTCGTCTCCGTGACGCCGCTCCATCTCGACCTCACCAACTACAAGCTCCTGGAGGAGATCCGCGGGTGGAACCTGGACCTCGAGACGATTACCGATTCGTAGGCTACCGCCGCCGCCTCATCGAGGAAGTCCGCGCGCGGGGCATCGACGACCTGGAGATCCTGCAGCTCCTGGACCGGGTACCCCGGCACCTCTTCCTGCCGGAAGGGGTCTGGCCGCGAGCGTACGAGGACGCGGCGATTCCCATCGGTTTCGGACAGACGGCCTCGCAGCCGTCTCTCCAGGCGTACTACCTCACGCTGCTCAAGCCGGGGGCGGACGACCGGGTGCTGGAAATCGGCACCGGAAGCGGCTTCCTCACGGCGCTCCTCGCGCTGCGCGCCGACCGCGTCTACTCGGTGGAGCGGGTACGGGAGCTGTCGCAGCGCGCCCGGGCCGCGCTGGACGCCATGAAGCTTTCGAACGTGGCGCTCCTGGTGGGAGACGGCACCATCGGGTGGAAGAAGTTCGCGCCGTATGACGTGATCATCGTGTCGGCCGCGTCGCCCTCGGTCCCCGACGCCTTCGTGCAGCAGCTGGCGGAAGGCGG
>JBBDIW010000020.1:0-1268 GCA_040880165.1 Gemmatimonadota bacterium
GGCTACGCCTGCGCGCCGTGGCACTTCTTGTACTTCTTCCCGCTCCCGCAGGGACAGGGGTCGTTGCGGCCCGGCTCGTCGTCGACCGTAACGGGCTCGGGCTTCCGCTCGCTCGCCTCGCCGCGATTCGTGCTCAGCCGCGACACGTCCGTGCCGGCGGGTGCTCCGACGCCGGCGGCTGTGCGCGTCCCGCGCGCCATGCCCAGCTCGTCGACCCGCGCGGCGCCGGCCGCGCGACCGCCGCCCCCGGCCGTGCCCGCCGTCCCGGAACCGGCCGTCCCCGCGCCTTCCGCGGGACCGGTGTACTGGAGGCGCTGCGCAGGCCGCTGCTGCTGGGGCTGGCCGATCTGGGCACGGAAGAGCATCGTCGCGAGCGTCTTGCGCATGTCCTCCATGAGGTCGACGAACATCTCGTACGCCTCGCGCTTGTACTCGACGAGCGGATCCTTCTGTCCCCACCCGCGGAACGCGATGGACGACTTCAGGTGGTCCAGGTCGTACAGGTGGTCCTTCCACTTGTCGTCGATCACCGAGAGGAGGATCCAGCTCTGGAGCTTCTCCGAGTGCTCGCCGAAGCCCTCGAGCTTCCTTCTGAATCCTTCGCGCATCGCCTCGCGCACAACGTCGCGGACCTCCTCGGTGTCGAAGAAGTCGTGGTCGATCGTGTTCTCCTCCGGGAGCCGGTCCGCGACCACGAAGTAGTCGAGCAGCAGTCGGCGCCGCAGCCCCGCCAGGTCCCAGTTCTCGGGCTCCTGTCCCGGGGGGCAGTACTCCGCCACCTGGCTCTGGATGGCGTGCTCGATCATCTCCCACAGCTCGCCCTTCAGGTCCTCGCCCCCCTCGAGGGCGAAGAGACGAAGGTCGTAGATCACCTCGCGCTGCTGGTTCATCACGTCGTCGTAGTCGAGGAGCTTCTTGCGCGACTCGAAGTTGTTGCCCTCGACCCGCTTCTGCGCCCGCTCGATGGACTTCGTGACCATCCCCGCGGTGATCACCTCCCCCTCCTGAGCCCCCATCTTCTCCATGACGGTGGCGAGGCGGTCCGACCCGAAGAGGCGCATGAGGTCGTCTTCCAGCGACAGGAAGAACTGCGACGCGCCCGGATCTCCCTGCCGCCCGGCACGCCCGCGCAGCTGGCGGTCGATGCGCCGCGACTCGTGGCGGGACGAGCCGATGATGTGCAGCCCGCCCATCTCGATCTCGTAGTCGTCCGACTTCGCCGTGAGATCGGTCGCGAGCTTCGGATCGATGTGCGTGAGCGCCTCGAG
>JBBDIW010000021.1:0-6358 GCA_040880165.1 Gemmatimonadota bacterium
CGGTGGACCACGACGTCGTCCCCCACCTCGAGGTTGTAGCCGAAGGAGAACTTCACGTGGTGGAACGCCTTGAAGTTCTTCCCGCACGTGCGGAAGATGCGGGGCGCCAGGATCCTGCGGAAGCGGATGCCGAGATGGATGTTCTCGCCGAGCGGACTCTTGTCGAACATCTCCCAGAGCCAGAGGAGAGGCTTGACCCGCGCGTACCGCTCGGTGTCGATCTCGTGGTAGTATTCCGGCTCGAGCGTGACGTTGCGCGGGTCCATCTGGGCCAGCGCGATGCGGGTGGCGGTGGGAAGTCCTTCCGCGGACGGAACCCCCTGCGACTCGGCAGCGAGTCCGGGGTAATAGAGTTCGGTGAGGATTTCCCGGCACAGCTCCGCCCGGTCGCACTCCGGACGCGAGAGCTCCGCGTCGATGGAATCGAGCCAGTCGTCGTAGGCTGCCTCCGTCGCGTCGGGAAGGCGCACCTCGCGGAGCGGAAGATAGGCCATCGTTTTGAACCCGTTCGAGTCGAGATCCGTAAGGGAGAATCCAGTTCAACGATACGCGCTTTCTGAATCCCCGCAAAGCCCGGAGTGTTTCCGCCCGGGGTCCGCGGGAATCCCGGGAGGAATTCGGCGCGGCACGGAGGGAGGCAGCGGAGGAATCATGCACGACGCACTGAAACAGCGACTGATCCGGAGGATCGAGAGCCTTCCGGAGGAACAGGTCTACCAGGCCCTCGACTACATCGAATTCCTGGAGGCGAAGTACGCCGAGCGGATCGTGGACGAGGCGACGGGCCTCCAGCGCTTCGCCGAGAAGCTCGAGGACCGGCTGCGGCGCCGCACGGTGAGCCCCGCGAACATTCGCGAGGCCTTCCAGCTGATCTCCGCGGCGGACCGCGTCCTGTCGAACGTGTCGAGCGCGGGGAAGCAGCTGCTGGCCGAACTGAACGGGCCGGACGAAGGACGCCCACCGGGCGGCGAGCGCCCGGAGCGAAGCGTGGCAGCAGAGGCATCCCGGACCACCGGCAACGGCTCCGCCTCTCGGGGTTGACCCTTGCGACCGGGAGGGGTAGACTCTCCCATGTCAGAAGGAACCGCCCCTGTAAGCCGCCGCCGCACATCGCCACCCGTTCGGGAAGAAAACGGAGCGGAAGTGCGCCGCCGGCACGATCAGCGGGCCCGCGCCCGCCCCTCGTCCTGCTCCTTCGGAGCCGTGAACGGGGGGCGGGCGCCGCGCATCCGCCCTCGGACGCGCCGCCGCGCCGCAGCGATCACGGATACCGCACACGCCGAATCCCATTGGAGGCTGCATGACCAAGGCTTTGCGCCGGGGAGCACGCGTCCTCGACGAAGGTCTCACCTTCGACGACGTTCTGCTCGTTCCCGGGCACTCCACCGTTCATCCCAAGGATGTGCGGGTGGATACCCTTCTGACCCGCAGCATCCGCCTCTCGATTCCGCTCGTGGGCGCCGCCATGGACACCGTGACGGAATCCGGCATGGCGATCCAGCTGGCCCGCGAGGGAGGGATCGGAATCATCCACAAGAACATGCCGATCGCGCGGCAGGCGGAGGAAGTGGATCGGGTGAAGCGCTCCGAAAGCGGAATGATCCTGAACCCGATCACGCTGGGCGCCGACGGAACGCTTCGGGACGCGCACGCCATCACCGCCCGCTTCTCGATCAGCGGCGTCCCGATCGTCGAGGACGACGGGCGTCTCGTGGGCATCGTGACGAACCGGGACCTCCAGTTCGAGACCGACCTGGATCAGTCGATCCGGAGCGTAATGACGGCGGAGAAGCTGGTCACCGCGCCGGTAGGCACGACGCTGGAGGACGCCGAACGGATCCTGCACGAGCACCGGATCGAGAAGCTCCCGGTCGTGGACGAGAAGGGCGTCCTGCGCGGCCTCATCACCGTGAAGGACATCAAGAAGCGCCGGCAGTACCCTGACGCGTGCAAGGACGATCACGGGAGGCTGCGGGTGGGCGCCGCGATCGGCGCCTCGGGGGCCGACATCGATCGGGCTCGGGCATTGGTCGAAGCCGGCGTGGACGTGCTTGTGATCGACACGGCACATGGACATTCCGAAGGCGTGCTCAAGGCCGTGGAAGCGACCCGCAAGGTCCTGCCCGACGTCCAGCTCATCGGCGGAAATGTCGCGACGGCGGCGGGCGCGGCCGCGCTCGTGGAACGCGGGGTGGACGCCGTGAAGGTGGGCGTGGGGCCCGGCTCCATCTGCACCACGCGGGTGGTCACGGGAGTCGGGGTGCCCCAGCTGACCGCGATCATGGAGGCGGTGAAGGGAGTCGAGGGCCGGGTGCCGATCATCGCCGACGGCGGGATCCGCTACTCGGGCGACATCGTCAAGGCGCTGGCCGCCGGGGCGCACAGCTGCATGATGGGCTCGATGTTCGCGGGCACGGAGGAGTCGCCGGGCGAGAGCTTCCTCCTTGAGGGCCGGCGCTTCAAGATCGTCCGGGGCATGGGCTCGCTCTCCGCGATGGAGGAGGGCTCCGCAGACCGCTACTTCCAGGAGAACCAGACCGACACCCGCAAGCTCGTCCCCGAAGGCATCGAGGCCCGCGTACCGTACAAGGGTCCCGTCTCCGACACGATCTTCCAGCTCGTGGGCGGCCTGAGAAGCGGCATGGGGTACTGCGGCGCCGGATCCCTGGAGTCCCTCAGGGAGACGGCGGATTTCCTGCGGATCTCGGGCGGAGGCCTCCGCGAATCGCATCCGCATGATGTGGTCATCACAAGAGAAGCACCCAACTACCATTTGTGACGGGCGCTTGAAATGAGCGCAGGCCGGCGTTGGAGGCCGACCGGCTCCCTGCGACGTCCCATCAAGGGACGCCTCAGTCGCCGTTCGACCTCCGCCTTGTCCTGCATCTCATTTGAAGCGCCCCACACGGTGGGGGACAAACGCGTGAAACGAGCGTCTGCGCACGACGGGACTGCGGGCGGCGCCCTGCGAAGCAGCTTTCGCTACTCCTCGGTTGCCACCCTTGCCCGCCGCACGCAGCCATCTCGTTTGACGCGTTTCACACGGTTGGTGGCTCCATCGCCCATGCCGGAGCGCTGATCCACGTTGGGCAGTCCCGTTCCCTCGGGCTCGCTGTCGCATCGCTTCACCCCCGCCTCGCCCCGAATCGGGATCCCCCTCGCACCCGGCTCATCCACAACCCTCGCGCGCGGCACGCGCGCTCACGTCCCGCACCCACCCGCGCCAGAAGGACCTCCCGGAACGCGGATCAACCAGAAGCGATGCAAAGCAAGCGCCCTCCCCAGGTTCCCCCACCGCATGCAGCGATGCGAAGCGAGCCCGAAGAACGCGATGCGAAGCGAGCCCGAATCAGGATGCCGGCCAGCCGTTGATCAGCCCAATGGCATGGGCGGTGGAACCACGGACCGCGTGAGACGCGTCAAATGGAGTGCGGGCGTGCGACGGACGAGCGGTGGCGACCGAGGAGTAGCGAAAGCTACTTCGCAGGGAGCCGCCGCGAAGCTCCGTCGTGCGCCCGTGCCCATTTCACGCGTCTACCTGATAAACAGGATGTCGCGGTATGTGGGGATAGGCCACAGATCATCCGGCACGACCTTCTCGAGCCGGTCCACCACCTGCCGTACGTCGGCCATCGCGGGGATGATGTCGTCCTGCATGTGAAGGGCGCGCGACGGGACGTCGTCTCCGCCCAGGATCTCGTTCTGGGTGACGAGCGTGTCCAGAGCTTCCCGGAGCTCGTCGATCAGGCCGCTCACCGCCCGGGCGGTGGCCCGCACACCCTCGGACGGGATGCCGACGTCCGCGCCGCGCTGCGCCGTCTGGAGGAGGTCGTTCAGGTAGCGCATCGCGGCCGGGAGCAGCATGGTCCGCGCCATCTCGGCCATGGTCTCGCCCTCGATGTTCACGGTGTGGAAGTACTGCTCCACCAGGATGTCCCGTCGGCTCTCCAGCTCCCTGCGGTTGAGCACTCCATAGGCGTCGAAGAGCTTCAGGTTCTTCTCGTCCACCAGCGCCGGAAGCGCGTCCATCGTGGTCTTGCGGTTGAGGAGGCCGCGCCGCGCCGCCTCTTCCTGCCACTCGTCGCTGTAGCCGTCGCCGTTGAAGACGATGGACTTGAAGCCGTGGGCCTCGCGCGCGATGAGCTTGCGCAGCGCGTCGTTCAGCTCCTCTCCCTCCTCGACGTCCGCTTCGAGGCGCGTCACCATCTCGTCGATCGCCCCGGCAACGATCGTGTTGAGCACGGTCGTGGGGAAGGATACGCTCTGCGAGGAGCCGACTGCCCGGAATTCGAATTTGTTGCCGGTGAATGCGAACGGCGAGGTGCGGTTCCGGTCTCCGGCGTGCTTCGGCAGATCCGGCAGGGCCCGCACGCCCAGCCCGAGCAGCTCGCCCGGCATGCTCCGCGTGGCGCTGCCCGCGCTCTCGATCTGCTCGAAGACGTCCGTGAGCTGATCGCCCAGGAAGACGGACATGATCGCCGGCGGAGCCTCGTTCGCACCCAGACGGTGGTCGTTGCCTGCGTATGCGATGGCGGCCCTCAGCAGGTCCTGATTCTCCTTCACCGCCTTCAGGACGGCGGTGCAGAAGAAGAGAAACTGCTTGTTGTCGTGCGGCGTCTCGCCCGGGTCCAGGAGGTTGCGCGACTCCGTGGCGAAGGACCAGTTCAAATGCTTGCCGCTCCCGTTGACTCCAGCGAAGGGCTTCTCGTGCAGGATGCAGACGAGCCCGTGCCTGCGGGCGACGCGCTGGAGCGTGGTCATCACGAGCTGCTGGTGGTCCGCGGCGATGTTCGCCTCTTCGTAGACCGGCGCCATCTCGTACTGTCCGGGCGCCACCTCGTTGTGGCGGGTGGTGACGGGAACGCCCAGCTGGTAGAGCTCCAGCTCCACCTCGTTCATGTACTCCAGCACCCGGTCGTGGATCTGCCCGAAGTAGTGGTCGTCCAGCTCCTGGCCCTTCGGGGGCTTCGCGCCGAAGAGGCTGCGTCCGCTGGTGACGAGGTCCGGGCGGCGGAAGAAGAACTCCTCGTCCACGAGGAAGAACTCCTGCTCCGCGCCGACGCTGGCCCGCACGCGCTCCGCCGGGGTTCCGAAGAGCTTCAGGGCCCGGAGGGCCTGGTCGTTCAGCGCCTGGATGGAGCGGAGCAGCGGCGTCTTCTTGTCCAGCGCCTCGCCGGACCAGGAGACGAAGACGGTCGGGATCGCCATGTAGGCCCCGCCCGGGGCCTCCATGATGAACGCGGGGGACGTGGGATCCCACGCAGTGTATCCGCGCGCTTCGAACGTGGGCCGCAGTCCGCCCGAGGGGAAGGAGGAGGCGTCCGGCTCCCCCTGGACCAGCTCCCTGCCGCCGAACTCGGCGATGGCGCGGCCGCCGCCCGTCGGCTTCAGGAAGGAGTCGTGCTTCTCGGCCGTGAGCCCCGTAAGCGGGTGGAACCAGTGCGTGAAGTGGGTCGCGCCCCGCTCCAGTGCCCACTCCTTCATCACGCGGGCCACCTTGTCCGCCACCGACGGATCCAGCGTGGAGCCGTTCTCGATCGTCTCGACGAGCTGGTTGAAGACGTTCCTCGGCAGCCGGTTCTGCATTTCGACGAGCCCGAAGGTGTTCCGTCCGAAGACTTCCTCGAGGTCGATGCGCTGATGGCTCTTTCCGTTGCCGGCCGACGGGCGTGCGGCGGCGAGCGTGTCGAAGCGATGAGGGGTGAGCGAACGAGTCATGCCGGGGCTCCCGTGTGGAGGTGCAGGTCGCAGCGTCGGACACCGAACAAAATCGCCTGGGTGCGGCAGTGGCTCAAGGGGTTGGCACCCGAGTTTAGTATAAGTATCATTAGCCTAAGAGCATTAAGGTAATGCCGCGTCCCGGGCTGCGTCGGTGTCCTGAAACCATTCCTCGTTGCCGGGCGAGCGCATCCCTCCTTCGAGGTTGCTGCGCGCGGGCCGACGGTCTCTTCGGCAACTCGAGCGCACGGAGGAACCCGATGCAATTTATTGGTCGGAAGAAGGAGGTCCAGAGACTTCGGGCGCTCGTCGCGGGGACGGACCCGTCGCTGACGCTCGTCGCGGGGGTCCCGGGCGTGGGGAAGACCGCTTTCCTGAGGCACGCGCTTACGGACATCGACGCCTTCTGGTTCCAGGCAGTGCCGCTTCCGGATCCGGACCAGCGGCTTCTCCTCGCGGAGCGCATCCGCCGGCACCTCCGCGCGCAGGCGATGACGGACGGCGAGATCGACGCGCTGCTCGGAGTGGAGCCCGATTGGCCCGCGCTGCTTCAGTCGCTGGTCCGGCCCTTCTTCCGGACGCTCCGATCCACCGTCGTGGTGCTCGAAGGGTGGGATCGACTGGTGGAGGGGCGGCGGCG
>JBBDIW010000022.1:0-1198 GCA_040880165.1 Gemmatimonadota bacterium
CAGCCGCCGGATCGACAGGAGCAGGAAGCCGGTGAACACGACGAGGGCTGCGGTGGTCGCGGCCCCGGCGCCGATGTGCTCGACCCCCGCGAAGCGGCGCTCGTCCAGCGCGTGCATGAGTGCGATCGAGGTGTGCCGGATGCTGAGCAGGCGCACGCCCGAGACAAAGCCGGAGAAGAACCCTTCCCAGAGGACGATGTAGAGAAGGCCGATCCCGATGGCCTGCGTGGTCCACAGCCCCAGCCAGACGAACGCCGAGGAGTAGAGCGCGACGCCGATGAGCGCGGAGAGCGTGACGGCGAGGGTGGCCGTGGCGTCGCCGAGGAACGCCACGTGGCTCGTCACGAACGCGCTCACCAGGATGAAGGGCGCGGCGATGGTGATCGCGGCCAGCAGCTTCGGCACGACGATCGTCCAGCGCGGAATGGGCGAGAGCGTCAGGTTCGCGAGGGTGCGGTCCTCGATCTCGTTTGCGAACGCGCTCGCCGCGATGGCGAGCACGACGAGCGGGGCGATGGAGCCGGCGAGCAGGGTGCTGAAGACGACGAGCTCGAACTCCGCGACGTCCGGGGTCCGCGAGGAGCGCAGCGTCAGGACGGCGGTGACGACGGGCAGCGACGCGAGCACCGCCATGATCAGGAGGCGCCAGCGGCCGGCCAGCTGGCGCAGCGTCAGGAGATAGACCGGGACCATCGCGTCAGCCCTCCACCAGGTAACCGAAGACGCTCTCGAGGGAATCGTCCAGCGGCTCCACCCTGCGCAGGCTGACCTTCGCCGCCTGGGCGAGCCGGGGCAGCTCGATCTGGACGTCGCGCACGTTCCGGCTCTGGATGACGATCGCTCCATCGAAGTCGACGTTCACCGCGTCGACGGATTCCAGCCCGACCACCGCCGATGCCAGCCGGCGCGGGGCGTCGCACACCACCCGGACGTGGTACGGGCGCTCGTTCAGCGCCGCCCGGATCGCGCGGAAGCCACCCGAGGCCGCCAGCTTGCCGTTGACGATGAGCAGGACCGTGTCGGCGAGCTGCTCGACTTCCTCCAGGATATGCGAGGAGATCACGATCGTGCGTCCGTCGGCCGCGAGCCGGTGCAGGAGGTCCTGGAAGTGCACGCGCTGCCGCGGGTCGGCGCCGTTCAGCGGCTCGTCCAGGATCAGGATGTCCGGGTCGTGGACGAGGGTGGCCGCGAGCCGCAT
>JBBDIW010000023.1:0-6230 GCA_040880165.1 Gemmatimonadota bacterium
CAAGGGACTCCAGGAAGGGCGTGCCCCCCAGAAGCAGCGGGTTCCAGCGCGGAAAGGTGCCGCCCGCGAGCGCGTCGGAGTAGAACGCGCGGGCCATGTAGCCCAGCCCGAGCGTGTCCGAACCGAAAAGCATCTCCCCCGAGAAGACGAAGTGCCGGAAGAGCACGAGGGTCACGACCGCGTAGAGCGCGACAGGCAGCCAGAGGGGAACCCGGACCGCGTCGTCGACGCCGGGAGCGAAGTCGCGCTCCCGGCCGGCCCCCCCCCCCCCCCCGGCCCCCCCCGCCCCCCGCCCCGACCCGAAGCGTGACGACTCGGCGCGCTTCCCGCTACGGCTGGTTCTGTCCTTCGCCATCCTTCCCCTCCGGTTTCCCGCTTCGCTTGCCGGCGCCTCGGTCAAGCAGCGCACGATAGATTTCGAGATGCCGCTCGGCCAGCCGGGCGTTGCTCCACCGCTCGACGACCCGCGCCCGCCCCCGCGCGCCCGCCCCGGCGAGATCATCCCGGGCGAGCAGCGCGTTCACGCGCCGGGCGAGGTCCTCCGGGTCTCCGGGCTCGAAGAGAGTGCCGACGTCCTCGTCGATGATCTCGGGGAGCCCCCCGACCCGCGACGCGGCGACCGGAAGCTCGCACGAGAGCGCCTCCAGCGCCGCGACGGACGTCGCCTCCATGAGCGAGGGGAAAACGGCGATGTCTCCCGACGAGAGGAGACCGGCCATCTCCCGGTTCGGGCGCGAGCCGAGGAAGCGCACGTTCCCCGAAACACCCAGCTCGGCGGCGACCCTTTCCAGCCGCTCGCGCTCAGGGCCGTCGCCGACCAGTACGGCTTCGACGTCGCCCGAGCCGGCGATGATCGCGGGCATCGCCCGCACCAGGTACTCGACACCGTTCTTCTGGAACAGCCGCCTGGGTACGATGATCCGCTTTCCCGCCCGCTTCGCAAGGGCCGGCTCCGTCCTCCGGAAGAGCTCCGTCTCGACGCCGTTCGTCAGCGCCTCCACGCGCACGCCGGGCGCGAGCCCTTCGGCGACCTGCGCGATCTCGCCGCTCGCCGCCAGGCAGTAGTCCGGGGCACGGACCAGGCGCGCGAGCACCGGCCGCCAGCGCCGCCGCGTCGCGCGTCTCAGAAAGTGCGAGGTATGGAAGGTCGCGACGAGGGGCGCTCCGCTGCGCATCCGGCCCAGGGCGGCGGGCGGGACGGAGGAGAAGGCCTGCGCGTGGATGACGTCGGCGTCGCGCGCCGCGCGCAGCGTCCGGGGGGTGGAGCCGAGCGAATGCACCGCCCACCCCACCGGGCTCCGGGAGGGAAACCAGGTACGGTGGACCTCGACCCCGTCCAGCACCTCGTGCGCCGGTGCCTCCGGCAGCGACCGCGACGTCACGACCTCCACCCGGTGTCCCCGCTCGACGAGCGCGCGGCAAAGGTAGAAGACGTGGCTCTCGAGCCCGCCCACTTCCGGCGGGAAGTAGACGCAGTGCATCAGGATGTTCACCCGCCCGCCTTCTCCGCCTGTCCGCCGGCCCGGTCGTCCGGCCCCTTCCAGTCCGTCGTCCGCCGCTTGCCGCCGACCAGGGCCACGCGAATGATGTCCGCGATCCGCTCCCCCGCCCGGCCGTCGCCGTACGGATTCCGGGGGGCCCTGCCCTGCCCGGACGCAGCGTGCTCCAGCAGCCGGAGCGACTCCCGCACGATCGTCTCGCTGTCCGTCCCCACCAGCGCGGCCACGCCGGCCGCGACGCCCTCGGGTCGCTCCGTCACGTCTCGCAGAACCAGCACCGGGGCGCCGAAGGTGGGCGCCTCCTCCTGGATGCCCCCCGAGTCCGTGAGCACCAGCGCGGCGTGGCGCAGCGCGGCGACGAGGTCGAAGTAGTCGAGGGGCTCCACGAGGTGGATGCGCGAATGCCCGGCCAGCAGCTCGTGCGCCGGACCGGACACCCGGGGGTTGGGGTGCACCGGGTACAGGATCCGGAGCCCGCGACCTCCCGCATCGGGAGCCGCGCGATCCGCGAGCTCGCACACCGCGCGAAACACCTCGCGCAGCGGCTCGCCGAACGACTCCCTCCGGTGGGCCGTGAGCAGCACCAGCCGGTCTCCGCTCGCCAGGACCTCGCGCAGCACCGCGTTCTCCGGCTCCCGCTGCTGCGCGGCGATGGCGTGGAGCGCGTCCACGACCGTATTCCCGGTGACGAAAATTCGTTCGGGGGAAACGCCCTCCCGCAGCAGGTTCTCGCGCGCGGTCGGCGTGGGGGCGAAGTAGAGGTCGGACAGAACGTCGGCGAGGCGGCGGAATATCTCCTCCGGATACGGGGACCACTTGTCCCCGCTGCGCAGCCCCGCCTCCACGTGGCCGACGCGCACCTTCTCGAAGAACGCGACGAGCGAGGCGAAGAAGACGGTCGCCGTATCGCCCTGCACGAGGAGGAGGTCGGGACGGAAGTCCCGCACGGCCCCGCGAAGGCCCTCCATGCACCCCTCGGCGACGTCGTAGAGGGTCTGGCCCTCCCGCATGATTCCCAGGTCGTACGCGGGCTCCAGCGCGAAGACGTCGAGGACGCGGTCCACCAGGGTGGAGTGCTGCCCGGTGAGGGCGAGCCGGCACTCCAGCGTTCCGCCCCCGTTGTGCAGCGCATGGAGAACGGGCGCCATCTTGATGGCTTCCGGCCGCGTGCCGACGACGGCCAGCACCCGCCGCGGTGGAGTGGGCTCCGTCAACGCGTCACTCGCCGCGAAACTCCGGACGCGTGCGGCGCCGCAGCGCGTCCACCTCGTCCCTGAGCTGCGCGATCATCTCCGCCATCAGCCCGACCCCGAAGAGCAGGAAGCCCACGGTCTCCAGCAGGAGCACCAGGTAGAGGACGGGCCGGAAGCCCATCTGGTGCGCGAAGCGGAAGTAGATGGCGACGGCCCCCACCGCGACGCCGAGCACGATCAGCGCGAGTCCGGTGAAGCCGAAAAGCAGGAGCGGCTTGCGCGAGAAGAGCAGGAGGAACCAGACCGAGAGCAGGTCCATCAGCCCTACGACGATGCGGAAGCGCCCGGAGTACTTGGAGGTCCCGGCCCGGCGCGGGTAGAGAGGGATGTCGATCTCGGAGACGGAAAAGCCCCGCGCGTGCGCCAGCACGACGAAGAAGCGGTGCCAGTCGTGGCGCAGGTGGATCTCCTCCAGGATCTCGCGGCGAAACGCCTTCATGGAGTTCAGGTCCGACACGGGTACCCGAAAGACCGCCCGGCTCAGGCGATTGTAGATGGAGGAGACCGCCTGTTTCCCGTACTCCCCCACTTTCCGGCCGGTGACGATGTCCGACCCTTCCTCCAGCTTCGCCAGGAAGCGCGGGATCTCGTCGGGGCTGTGCTGAAGGTCGGCGTCGAAGACGACGAGGTACGTGCGGTCCGTCGCCGCGGTAGCGGTCAGAATCGCCTCGGTCTTTCCCATGTTCGTGCGGTGCCGGAGGACCCGCAGGTTGTCCCACCCCGTCCCCTCCCTCTCCGCCCGCTCCGCGGTACCGTCCGTCGAGCCGTCGTCCACCAGCAGGACCTCGCCGTGCAGATCGTGGCGCCGGAAGGCCTCCCGCAGCTCGCGCACGAGGTCGCCCACCACCTCCACCTCGTCGAAGGCGGGGACGACGACGGCGAAGTCGGCTCGTGCGCTCGCCGACAGCGTCGCCGCGGCTGCGGCTGCGGCATCCCCGGTCGAAACGAACGCGGATCGGTCTCCGGAGCCGCCATCCGGCTGCACGGCCATGCCGGGATCCTCCGCCCGACCCTCGACCCTGCCCTCGACCTGTCCCTCCAATGGCCCCTCCGTCGTCCGGCTCAGACCCGCTTCCTCATCCGGGCGGGCAGGATGCCGAGCTGGTCCCTGTACTTCGCGACCGTGCGCCGCGCGATGTTCACGCCATCCGTGCCGAGCAGGTTCACGATCGCCTGGTCGGTCAGCGGCTTTCTCGAGTCTTCGTCCTGCACGAGGTCGTGGATCTTCGCCTTCACCCCGCGCGCCGAGATGTCCTCCCCGCTTGTCGTGGAGAGGCCGCTCGAAAAGAAGAACTTCAGAGAATACACTCCGCGCGGCGTCTGCACGAACTTCTCGTTCGTGACCCTCGACACGGTGGACTCGTGCATGTCGATGTACTCCGCCACCTCCCGGAGCGTCAGGGGCCGCAGATACTGCACCCCCTTCTCGAAGAACTCCCGCTGCCGGTCCACGATGAAGTTCATCACCTTGAGCATTGTCTGGCGGCGCTGCTCGATCGCGTGGATCATCCAGTTCGCCGAGTTCAGCTTGCTGGAGATGAAGTCCTTGTTCTCTCCCTTGAACTGGTTCTTGTCGCGAGCCACCTCGCGGTACGCCCTCGACAGACGCAGCCGGGGCAGATTCGTGTCGTTCAGGAACACCATGTACACCCCGTCGATCTTCTCCACGATCAGGTCCGGGATGATGTAGTGCTGCGGGTCCGACGAGTACTTGAGCCCGGGCTTCGGATCGAGCTTCGCCACCTCGTCCGCCGCCTCCTGCACTTCCCTCGGCGAGATGCCGAGCGACTTCGCGATCTCGGACCAGCGGTGGTTCAGCAGGTCCTCGAAGTGGTCGTGCACGAAGGAGTATGCGAGCGTATCCTCCAGATCGCGCTGGCGCAGCTGGATCAGGATCGATTCCCGCAGGTCGCGCGCGGCGACGCCCGCCGGATCGAAGCCCTGGATCATCGTCAGCACGGCCTCCGCCTCCTCCAGATCGTAGGGGCTGAAGAGCTCCAGGATCTGGGTCAGCTCCGCGGCCTTCTCGTCGTCCGGAAGCTTCTCGGAGCGCTCCGTCGCGACATTGCGCACCTCGTCCAGCCACGTATTCACCCCTTCGACCACCAGCTCGAGGTCGCACGACAGCGAGCCGTCGTCGTCCACGTTGCCGATGATCTCCTCCCCCATCCTCATCTCCCGCTCGGAGAGCTTGAGGTGCTGGAGCTGCTTCATGAGGTGGTCCTGGAGGTTGTGCGTCTCGACCGGAGTCGGTTCGTAATACTCCTTCTCCTCGTACTGCTGCTTGCGGCCGCCCACGTCGAAACCGTCCAGGAGGATCTCCTCCCAGTCGATTTCATCCTCCTCCTTCTCCTTCTTCTCCTCCTCGAGCTGCACCTCGCCGTCCACGTCCGCTTCCCCCATCTCCAGGAAGGGGTTCTCGGCCATCTCCTGCTTCAGGTGCTGCTGGAGATCCAGCAGGGGCATGTAGAGAAGCTCCATCGCCTGGTACAGGCGAGGATTGATCTTCATCTCCTGCCTGAGCTGTGCGCTCTGAAAGAGCTTGTTGTTAAACGCGTTCATAGCTCGACTCCGGGCGCTGATATCGCTGTCTCATACGTTGTGTCAATGTGGGTCCGAGGTAGATTTCCGAAACTTCGTCGCTCCATACCAGCTCCGAAACGGTTCCGCTGACCCGGATCCGCCCTTCGTACATGATGTAGGCTCGATCCACGATCTCGAGCGTCTGCTCGACGTTGTGGTCGGAAATGATCACGCCGATGCCGCGGTGGCGGAGATCGGCGACGATCTGCTGAATGTCGTTGACCGCGATGGGGTCGATTCCGGCGAACGGCTCGTCGAGGAGCATGAAGCGGGGCCGCTGGACGAGCGCGCGCGTGATCTCCAGGCGACGCCGCTCTCCACCGGAGAGCGCGTACCCCTTGCTCTTGCGGAGATGCGTCAGCGAGAGATCGGCGAGCAGGTGCTCCAGGCGCTCCGCGCGCTCCTTTTTCGGGAGCTTCACGGTCTCCAGGATGGCGAGGACGTTCTCCTCCACCGTGAGCTTCCGGAAGACCGACGGCTCCTGCGAGAGGTATCCGACGCCCATGCGTGCCCGCCGGTACATCGGGACGTCCGTCAGGTCCTTTCCGTCCAGAAACACCCCGCCTTCGTTGGGAGGGATGAGCCCGACGATCATGTAGAAGGTCGTCGTCTTTCCCGCTCCGTTCGGCCCCAGGAGACCGACGATCTCGCCCTGCCGGACGGAGATGTCGACGTCCTGCACGACGGTCCGCCCGCGGAAGGACTTCGTGAGCCCCTCCGCGTACAGACGGCTCGCGGAATCCGCGGGTGCCGGACGGACGTTGTTGCCACCCGCCGAGCCCAACCGCCGGATCGCGGCCACGCGTGCCTCGGCCCGTGCGAGGTGCGCGTCGCGCTCCGGGGCGACGGCGGCCCACAGCTCGGGATCCCAGACCAGGGCCTCCCACGCCTCGGG
>JBBDIW010000024.1:0-6185 GCA_040880165.1 Gemmatimonadota bacterium
CCGGTGGAGGCGCGCATCTTCGAGCCGCAGGTGCTCATGCTGGACGACGACGAGCTCGTGGAGGGGACGCTTCGCTACATCCGCGAGAACCGGCTCACCGCCGCCCGGGCCTTCGAATGGCGCATGCTCGAGCTGCAGGCGCTCTGGGCTCGCACCACCCACCCGATGGTCCTGGACCGGCTGAACGACCTCGAGGACCTCCAGATCCGGCTCCTTCACCGGCTCCTCGACCTGCCGGACCCGGCGGACCTCGCCACGCTCGGTGAACCGTCCCTCGTCGTCGCCAGGAACCTGACCCCGTCGCTTACCGTGCAAATGGACCCGGAGACGGTTCTGGGCATCGCGACGGACGGCGGCACGCGCACGTGCCACTGGGCCATTCTGGCGCGCTCGCTCTCCATTCCAGCGGTGGTGGGGCTCGGAGACATCTCGACGCTCGCCACCGAGGGCCAGGAGGCCATCATCGACGGTCGCATCGGCCGCGTCATCCTCGACCCCGACGAGCGCGACCAGGGCATTTTCCGCGAGCGGAGAATCCAGATCCGGGAGTGGGAGGAGGAGATCGCAGTCATCGCGCAACTGGATTGCGTGACGAAGGACGGGCAGCCGGTGTCGCTGCGCGCGAACCTGGACCTTCCGGCCGAGGCGGCGAACGCCCGCACGCACGGGGCGCAGGGCGTGGGACTCTTCCGCACCGAGTTCCTGGTCGTTGGGCGCAGCGCGATGCCGGGCGAGGAGGAGCAGTACGAGGCTTATCGCCACGCCGCGGAGGCCTTCCCCAACGGCACTGTGGTCGTGCGCACCTTCGACCTTGGCGGCGACAAGTTCCCGATGTTCCTCCACATGCCGGTAGAAGAGAACCCCTTCCTGGGGTGGCGCGCCATCCGGGTGTGCCTGGACGAGCCGGAGCTCTTCCGCACGCAGCTGCGCGCGATCCTGAGGGCCACGGCCCACGGCGACGTGCGCATCATGCTCCCGCTCGTGAACGACGTCGAGGAAATCCTGCAGGTGCGCGAGCTGCTTGCCGAGGAGGAGGAGAAGCTCAAGAAGGACGGCATCCCCTTCTATTCGGGCTACAAGCTCGGCATCCTCGTGGAGACTCCCGCGGCGGCGCTCGACGCGGCGGAGCTCGCGCGCCATTGCGACTTCTTCTCCATCGGGACCAACGACCTCGTGCAGTACACCCTTGCGGTGGACCGCACGAACGCCCGCCTGGCGCATCTCTACAACCCGTTCCACCCCTCCGTGGTGCGCCAGCTCCACCAGGTGGCGCGGGTCTCCCGCGCCGCGGGCATCGAGGTAAGCCTCTGCGGCGAGATGGCCGCGAATCCGCTCGGTGTCTTCCTCCTGCTCGGCCTGGACATCACGGCGCTCTCCGTGGCGTGGCCCGCGCTCCCGGAAGTCAAGAAGATCATCCGCGAGTTCCGCATCGAGGACGCGCGCGTGGCCGCCCGCAAGGCGCTCGCTGCGCCCACGAGCCGCGACGTGACGAACTGCCTGGCCGAAGGGATCGGATCGTCCGTGGACCTTTCGGTCTTTTCGGGCCGCTGGAACTTGTTCCTTCCGGAGTAACCCGGTAGTCTTTTGCACCTGAAAACATCCACTTCGGGATCCGCAGCACCCGCGGCTCCCGCCGACACCCATGAAGCGAGGTTTGCCGTGAGCCGCAGGCTCTTCACATCAGAGTCCGTCACCGAGGGGCATCCGGACAAGATCGCCGACCAGATTTCGGACTCGATTCTCGACGGGATCCTGCTGAACGACCCCTGCGCGCGCGTCGCCTGCGAGACCCTGGTCACGACCGGGATGGCGATGGTGGCCGGAGAAATCACGACCGAGACGTACGTCGACATCCCGGAGCTGGTGCGCGACACGCTCGTCCGGATCGGGTATACCGACTCCGACTTCGGAATCGACGGCCGCACCTGCGCGGTGCTCACGAGCATCGACCAGCAGTCGCCGGACATCGCGATGGGCGTGAACACCGGCGGGGCGGGGGATCAGGGCATGATGTTCGGCTACGCGTCGGACGAGACGGACGAGCTGATGCCGGCGCCCATCATCTTCTCGCACCGGCTCGTGAAGCGCCTCGCGACCGTCCGCCACAGCGGCGAGCTCCCCTGGCTTCGCCCGGACGGCAAGGCGCAGGTCACCGTGGAGTACGAGGGCGACCGCCCGGTTCGGATCCACACGGTCGTGGTGAGCACCCAGCACGCCCCCGGCATCTCGCAGGAGGAGATCCGCAAGGAGATCATCGAGCGCGTCATCGTGCCGGTGCTTCCGCCGGAGCTGCTCGACATGGGCGAATGCTACTTCCACATCAATCCGACGGGGCTCTTTGTCATCGGCGGGCCGCACGGCGACGCCGGGCTCACCGGACGGAAGATCATCGTCGACACGTACGGCGGCGTGGGTCGCCACGGCGGGGGCGCGTTCAGCGGCAAGGACGCGACCAAGGTGGACCGTTCCGCCGCGTACGCCGCGCGCTGGGCGGCGAAGAACATCGTGGCGGCCGGGGCGGCCCGCCGCTGCGAGATCCAGCTCGCCTACGCGATCGGCGTGGCCGAGCCGGTCTCGGTGCACGTGGAGGCGTTCGGCACCGGCGTCGTGGAAGAGGACCGGATCGCGGCGGCCGTGCGGAAGCTCTTCGACCTCCGTCCGAACGCGATCATCGAACGGCTGCGGCTGCGCGACCCCATCTACCGCGAGAGCGCCGCGTACGGCCACTTCGGCCGCACCCCGGAAATCCGCGAGGTGGGGGACTCGAAGCGAGAAGTGCAGCTCTTCCCGTGGGAGCTGACGGACCGCGTCGAAGAGCTCCGCTCGGCGCTGGATCTCTGATCCCGGGGTCGTCGTGGAACCCCCTTCGGCGGCCGGGGTTTAGCGACACGTTCGGCCAGTGGGGAGAACTTACAGTCGGAGTGCCGCCGCGTGTTGGTCAAGGTGAAGGTACAGAGCCTGGGGTTGGATCGGGCCTCGAACACACCCGTCGTCATCCTCCAGGAAGAGGACGGGGAGCGGGTCCTTCCCATCTGGATCGGCCCCGGCGAGGCGAGCGCCATCGCGATGCAGCTCGCCGACATGAAGTTCTCCCGCCCGCTCACGCACGACCTCCTCGTCTCCATCATGGGCGGCCTGGGCGGCAACCTCCAGCGGGTGCTGATCACGGGCGTGGTGGACAACACCTACTACGCCGAGCTGATCATCCAGAGGGGGGAGAGCGTAATCTCGGTGGACGCCCGTCCGTCCGACTCCATCGCCGTGGCGCTGCGCTCGGACGCCGAGATCTTCGCCCAGGACGAGCTGCTCGAGCGCGCCTCGATCGAAGTCGCCGAAGAGGAGACGGTGGTGACGAACCAGGAGGGCCTCGAGGTGGGAGAGTCCGACCTGATGAAGCCGGAAGAGCTGAAGGAGTACCTCCGCAGGCTCAACCCGGAAGATTTCGGACGCTTCTCCCCCTGATCGGGCCGCATCGGCGACTCTTGAACTCCCCCTCCGCACCCGTATCCCCCGGGCTTCTACTTTCTCTCCTCCTGCTCGCGTCCGCGGTACCCGCCGGGCTCCGCGCCCAGGAGGAAGTGACTCCCGTGCTGCGCGGGGAGGTCGTCCGGGGCGGCGAGCCGCTCGTGGCCGGTACGGTCGTGCTGCACCGCGTGACTCCCGGCGAGGCGGGCGAGATCGACAGCGTCTCGGTAGGAACGGACGGCGCCTTTCAGCTTCGACTTCCGCACATGCCGGACCCCGGCGCGCGCTCCGAGGTCTTCTTCGCGTCCGTTCGGCACCTGGGGATCCTCTACTTCGGCCCTGCGATCTCGGATCCGATCCAGCTGGATTCGCTCTACTCCATCGAGGTCTTCGACACGATCGTCGCGCCGCCGGACGGCGCGGAGGTCGCCGTCTCCGTGCGGAACCTCTTCCTGGAGCAGACCGAGGACGGATGGCAGGCCACGGACCTCTTCCAGCTCCGGAACGACACCGACCGCACGTACGTCGCGGCCGACGCGCGGCCGCCATCGGACGCCTCGGGAAGCGGAGTCCATGCGGAAGCCGATGCGCCGGACCGCCAGGGCGCGGTGTGGAGCTACCCGCTCCCCCCCGGGGCATCCGGCTTCCAGATCGGTCAGAGCGACCTGCCTCCGGACGCGGTGACCTTCGAGGGCTCGACCGTGCGCGTCTCGGCACCGCTGCCCCCCGGCGAACGGCTGTACCTCGTGCGGTACCTCCTCCCGGAACTCGAGCTCGACCTCCCCATGCCGGGGCGCACCGAGGTCATGGAGCTCCTGATCCTCGAGCCCCTGCCGCCGCTCACCGTGGAAGGGCTGCGAACGGACCAGCCGGTCGAGCTCGAGCCCGGCAGCACGTACCGGCGCTACGCGGGATCCGAACTGGACGACGTCGTGATCACGATCCGGGAAGCGGAAGCCGAGCGCACGCTTCCCATGGCGTGGATCACGGTGATCCTGGCCCTCTTCCTCGGCGTGGCGGGCATCTACGCCCTGTCGAAGCGCCCGGCCATGGCCGGCGCGCCCCCCGGGTCCGGGGAAGAGAGTGCGCCGGAGACCCGCTCCTCGATCGTCCGCGAGATCGCGATCCTGGACGAAGCCTTCGGGCGCGCCGAGGAGCCGTCACCGGCGGAGGAAGCTCGGTACCGGGCCCGGCGGGAGGCACTGATGGAGCGCCTCCGCGAGCCGAGGTAGTCGCACGATGTCCATCGTGACCTCGCGCGCCATCCTGCTGCGCTCCTACCCCTACAGCGAAACCAGCCGGATCTTCCGCTTTCTCACCGCGGAACTGGGGGTGGTCGGCCTTCTTGCGCGGGGGGCGCGAAGGGGTGACGCCCGCGGACGGGGCACGCTCGACACCTTCGACGAGGGCGAGCTCACGATCCACTTTCGAGCGAACCGCGAGCTCCAGACCTTCCGGGACTTCACGCCCACCCGCTCGCGTCGCGGCCTCGCCACGGATCTCGTGCGCTTCGCGGGCGCCTCCATCCTGGCCGAGCTCGTGCTCCGGCACTCGGGGGAGGAGGAGGCCGGGGCGCTCTTCGAGGCCGTGCGCACGGGTCTCGAGCGCATCGAGGCGGAGACGGCGCAGGACCCGCTTCCACGCATCCTCTCGGAGGGATGGCAGATCGTCGCACTTCTGGGCTACGCGCCGATCCTGGATCGGTGCATCCACTGCGGCGAGGCGTTCGAGGAGAGCGCGGACGAGGTCGGCCGCTTCGACTTCGCATCCGGAGGAATCCGCTGTGCACGCTGCGGAGGGGAACGGGACGGGCGGCGCATCGGCCCCATTGCCCGCACGCAGCTCGCGGCGCTCCTGGAGAACCGCCCCCCCGACGTCCTTTCCGGCGCACCCGCCCATATCCGGCTCTTCGGAGACTTCGTCGCGTACCATGTCTCCGACTCGCGGCCGCTGAACGCGGTAGGCTTTCTCACGGACCTGCTGAAGCGCTGAAGAGGACCCGCATCGCGCCGCGGCGTGTGCACCACGCTCGACGATGCGCAGCCACCGCCACAACGTTCCGCCCGACTCAGGCGTCCTTCAGGGTGAGCACCATGGCACGAGTCTGGCACGGAGCCGACTAGCGGTACCCCCCGGGGTATCGCCTTTCTTGACGCATGAGGATGCCCAGGGTATAGTGGATGAAGATCATTCTGCACCCGTGAAAATGTACCCTTGGAGGGCTATCGAGTCTCTTCTTCTACAGCACAGGACCTGTGCGGAGGTTCCGATGAGACGCACCTGCTGCGTCTTGTTCATGCTCCTCCTCCTGCCCGGCGCCACGGAAGAACTGGCGGCACAGCAGGTCGGAGGGGCTGAATCCTCTGGACAAAGGGCGAGCGGGTTCACGCTCGAACAGAATCGTCCGAACCCGTTCAATCCAGAGACCAGAATTCCATTCGTCCTCGACGAGACACTCTTCGTCGACGGTCGACCGGCGGTGGTATCGATCCGGATCTTCAATGCGCTGCAGCAATTCGTTGCGACGCCCACGGCCCTCAATCACGCGATGGGGCAGGGGGTGGACGTCGTCGATCTCGAGTACCGGAACGCCGGACGCTTCGAGGCGTACTGGGACGGCAGAGATCGGCGGGGAGACAGCGTCGCGTCGGGCATCTACTTTCTGCAGCTCATCGTCAACGGCAAGTCACAGATCCGGAGGATGCTGGTCGCGAAGTAGC
>JBBDIW010000025.1:0-6167 GCA_040880165.1 Gemmatimonadota bacterium
TCGACCTCGCCGGCCGACACGTTCGTGATACGGAAGGTCCCCTGCGCATTGCTGAGCGTTCCGCGCTGGGTTCCGACGATGGAGATCTGTGCCGCGCCGATGGGCTGCCCCGTTCGTGCGTCGGTCACGGTCCCCTGGACAGTTCCCTGCTGTGCTGCGACCGGGGCGGCGCCGATGAAGAACGCTCCCAGCGCAAGCAGGCAGGCTGCCCGACTGACAAACCGAATGTTGGGATTCATACGTCTATCCTGTTTCCGGTGAAGGTTCTGATCGGCGATCTGCCGACCGTGTTCCGTCGGGCCCTCGAAGCTCCGTTCGCATTCGGCATCTGGATGCGTCCAACGCGCGCGAACCCGGGCCGTCCTAACAGGTTCGAATTCAGTCCTCCTTTGTGGCACGGTGGCGGGAAGCCGTCACTTCGGCTGGGGAATTTCCTGCAATCCATCAACCGGGCGAACCCGTGGATTCGTCCGCATTGCCAGTAACTTGCCGTATTTTACCCTCTATGATGGAACTTCCTGATGATGTTCTAACCTTTCGAGCAAAGAAATGCAAGAAGAGACGTGACACGGCGCGAGGGGGAGAAACAGGCCCTGTACAAAGGGCCGGCCGCACTGTACGGCCGACCCTTCGCCTCTTCGGTGATCCGCCGTGCTCGATTCCGCCCGGCGCACACTCGTCGCCCCTCAGCGACGGCGGAGCACTCTACGAATCATCCGTCACCGCCCCGGTGGTCGTCCACTTCTCGAACCAGCTGCGCAGGTAGAGCTGCGTACGGAGGAAGTTGGACGGGTTCGAGCTCGTGCCGTGCCACTCGTTCTGGAAGCGGACCATCACCGCGGGGACGTTCAGCACCTTGAGCGCCTGGTAGAACTCCTCGGTCTGCGGCATGGGGGTGCGCAGGTCGTTCTCGCCCGTCATGAGCATGGTGGGGGTGGTCACGTTGCCCACGTACATGAGCGGCGAGCGACGGAGGTGCTCGCTCGGGTCCTCCCACGGATACTTCTCGAAGTTCCGGTACCAGCCCGCGCCGTCCGTCGTCCCCACGAACGAGAGCCAGTTCGTCACGGGGCAGTTGGCGGAAGCGGCCGCGAAGCGGTCCGTGTGCCCCACGATCCACGACGTGAGCACGCCGCCGCCCGAGCAGCCGTACACGAACATGTTGCGCTCGTCGACGTAGCCCCGCTCGAGAACGCGGTCCACCCCGATCATCAGGTCGTCGTAGTCCAGCCCCGGATACGCGTTCTTGATGGCGTTGCCGAAGGCGCTGCCGTATCCCGAGCTTCCGCGGGGGTTGGTGTACAGCACCACGTAGCCGTTGGCGGCGTGCTCCTGCCAGCCGAAGTTGAAGCCCACGTTGTACATCCCGTGCGGCCCGCCGTGGATGACGAGCATCATGGGGTACTTGCGGCCCGGGTCGAAGTCCGGGGGCTTGATGATCCACCCATGGATGCGGAAGTCCTCCACGGAGTCGTACCAGATCTCCTCGACCTCGCCCAGTCGGACGTCCGCCAGCAGGTCCGCGTTCACGCGGGTGAGCCGCCGGATCTCGTTCGGGCGGTTCAGCGAGAAGGTGACGAGGTCGCCCGGCTCGTGGAAGCTGGAAAGCGTCCCCACCGCGCGGCCGTTCCGGTCGAAGGAGTTGACGCCGAGCAGATGCGTGCCCGACGTGACCTCGCGGACCCCGCCCCGGACGGAGGCGAAATGGAGATTCGTCGTGCCACGCGCGCTCACGTTGAAGTAGACGCCGCTGTTGTCGGGCGCCCACATCAGCCCGCTCGGGCCGTCGTCCCACCCCTCGGAGATCAGACGGGGATTCGAGCCGTCGCGGTTCATGACGTAGATCTTCCGGTTGCGGAAGGTGTCGTCGTGCCAGTCGTCGCCCGTGTACGCGATGAGGCGCCCGTCGGGGGAGGGGACGGCACCGCCGTCTGTCCCGTGGCGGTCCGTGAGCTGGCGGATCTCGCCGCTTTCGACCGCCACGGAGTAGATCTGCGACACGCGCCACTGGTACTCGGCGTCTTCCTCGCGCAGCGAGGAAAAGAGGATTTCGCGCCCGTCCGGCGTCCACTCGGGACCGCTGTGGTTCCAGCTTCCGTCCGTGAGCTGCCGCGGAGTCCCGCCGTCTGCCGACATCTCGAAGATGTGGGTGTAGCCGTCGTCCACGTACCCCTGCCGGTCCCGGCGGTAGGTGAGGCGGTCCACGATCTTCGGACCGGGGGTCCAGGTCGCGCCCTCGGGGCGCGGCGGCAGGCTCACCGACCAGTTCGTCGACTCCTCGACGCTCATCGTGAACGCGAGGCGGGTGCCGTCCGGCGACCAGCGCAGGTTTCCAGGGGTCTTCTCGAGGCGTGTGATCTGGCTCGTCGCCCCCTCCGCGTCCATCCAGCGCACGAAGATCTGGCGGCCGCGCGGCTCTCCGCTGTCCAGGTAGGCGATGCGCGTGCCGTCCGGGGACCAGGTGGCGGATCCGCCGTCCGTCAGGTACCGGTTGCGCGTGCCGTCCGCGTTCATGATCCAGATCGCGGAGCCCCGTCGGTCGTTCACCTTGTCGATCCAGCCGCGCGTGTAGATGATCTGCGTGCCGTCCGGGGAGATCTCCGGGTTGCCCACCGACTGCATGTCGAGGTACATCCCGAGCTCGAGCGTCCGGGAAGCGCCCTCGTCGGCGCTGGGGCCGCTCTGCGCGACGCCGGCCGAGGGGAGGAACGCCAGGAGGGCGACGAACGCGAAGAGTCGAGCCCCGCGGGCGCGGGTGGTCGGTTGACAACGTGAAGTGTGCATCGGGTATCTCCGGTGAACAGTGGTGGGAAAGCCGCTCCACCCGCGAACGATGGTTGCCGCACGATCATCTTTTCCTCAACATAGGCACCGATGGGCGCGTTCGCACGCACCGAGCCGCTGCGACACGCCGGAACCCCGTTCGCCGTTTCCGGAATGCCCGCTTCCGACGGACGGGGGCGCCGTCCGACCGCAACCCCAGAGGCCGATGTCTCCACCTCAGACGCACAGCCCGCTCCGGGCGCTCGGCCTCGTCGTGGCGGCGGGAGCGGTGGTCGCGGGCGGCGCGTGCGGGTCGCTCGCAGCGACGGGTGGTGCCGCCGCGCCGGGCCAGGCGGCGGTTGCGTCCCCGGCTCTGTCGGCGTCCGCCGCGGCGACCTACCGGGTCATCGTCGGGGCCGAGTCCGCGGATTCTCTGCACGTCGTCCGCTTCGGCGCGGAAGGCGCGGCGCTCGAACGGACGATTCCCGTGGCCGAGCTCTACCGGACGACGGGCATCGGCGACCGCCTCACCGAGGGCGAAGCCCCGCACGGACTGGCGGCCTCCCCGGACGGCGCATTTCTCTACATGACGACCGGACACGGCATCCCCGACGGCAAGCTCTGGAAGATCGACGTGGGCGCCGCGGCTTCCGTGGGTGATCCCGTGGACCTGGGCCGCTTTCCCGCCTCGCTCGACGTCACGCCGGACGGCCGCTTCGTCTTCGTCGTGAACTTCAACCTCCACGGGTCGATGACGCCGTCCAGCGTCTCCGTGGTCTACGCGCCGGACATGGTCGAGGTGGCGCGCACCGAGACGTGCACGATGCCGCACGGCAGTCGCGTCGCTCCGGCCGGCACGCGCCACTATTCCGTGTGCATGATGGACGACCAGCTCGTGGAGATCGACGTGCGGACGTTCCGGGTGGCGCGGCGCTTCTCGGTCGCGACCGGAGCGGAGGGCGAGGTCCCCGATCACGCCGCCGGGCACGACGTTCCGGGGCATGACACCGCAGGGCACCAACCGACCTGCTCCCCAACATGGGCACAGCCGTCGCGGGACGGTGCGCGGGTCTACGTCGCCTGCAACCGGAGCGACGAGATCCTGGAGGTGGACGTCGACGGGTGGCGCGTCTCCCGCCGCTTCGCCACCGGGCGCGGTCCCTACAACCTGGAGACGACGCCGGACGGGCGGCTTCTCGTCGTGACCCTCAAGCAGGGACACGGCGTGGAGTTCATCGACCTGGACGCGGGCAGGACGCTCCGCCGGCTGGATTCGTCCGCCCGCGTCACGCACGGCGTGGCCGTCAGCCCGGACGGCCGCTTCGCCTTCGTCAGCGTGGAAGGCGTCGGAGCCGAGCCCGGGAAGGTGGACATCTACGACCTGGCTTCCCTCAGCCGTGTCGCCTCGGTCCCCATCGGACTGCAGGCCAGCGGAATCACTTTCTGGAGCATGGAGTCGCCATGAGCATCCTCGATCGATCTGCGTCCCGATCCCGCGCCCTCCCCGGGGCGTTCTTCGCGCTTCTCGGGCTCCTGGCCGTCGCCGTGCCCGCGGCGGCCCAGACGCCCGGCCCCGTCGACCGGCTGGAGGCCACTCCGCGCGTCATCACCGTCGCGGCCGGGGAGAGCACGACCTTCAGCGTACGCGCGCTGGACGGGCGCGGACAGGAAGTGGAGGCGGACCTCCAGATCTTCGGCGCGCGGGGCGGCATCCGCATCGACGGCGACCGGATCCACGGCGTGGAGGCCGGGGAGTACGAGGTCGTGGTGATGACGCTCGACGAGGACGAGGAGGCGCGCAGGACGATCAGGATTCCGGTGGCGGTGAGCTGGCCCGCCATCGACCGGATCGCGATCGACTCCGACCCGGGTACGCTCTACGAGGGCACCCGCCTGGCGCACTGGGCCGAGGCCTTCCACGCGAACGGCACGAAGCGCCCGCTCGCGCGGATGAATTGGTCCACCTCGGACCCGGCGGTCGCGACCGTGGACCGCTTCGGTACGGTCACCGCCCACGGCACGGGCGACGTCCGGCTCACGGCGCGCTTCGAGGAGGGCGAGGCGAGCCGCCTCTACACGGTCCGTCCCTTCCTCGCCACGCGGCTCGAGCTGAGCGCCACGGGCGACGAGGTCCGCACCGGCGACGTCGTGCGTTTCACGGCGCGCGCGCTCGACGCGCAGGGCAACGAGGTGGCCGACGCCCCCGTCACCTGGACGCACCGCTACACGCCGCCGGACACCATCGTCGCCCCCCCGGGGACCGGCGTGCTCAAGCCCGGTGCCTTCGTGGCGGACGTGCCCGGCTTCCACACCGTGATGGCCACCTCCGGCCCGCTCAGCGCCGAGCACACGCTCGAAGTGACGCAGCGCGATGTCGTGCAGCGCATCCTCGAGCAGGGGCAGGGCTCGACGAACCACCGCCGCACGTCGGACTTCTGGGTCTACGAAGGGGTGGACGGCCGCGACTACGCCGTGACCGGAACGTGGGGCTCCGGAGGCTTCGCCTACTTCTGGGACGTCACGAATCCCGCGCAGCTGATCCTCACGGATTCGATCCAGGTCGACGCACGAACGGTGAACGACGTGAAGGTCTCGCCGGACGGACGGTACGCGGCCCTGACGCGGGAAGGCGCCTCCGACCGGAGGAACGGCGTCGTGATCCTGGACCTCGCGGACCCGGCGCACCCGGTCGTCGCCTCCACCTTCGACGACGGCCTCACCGGCGGCGTGCACAACTCCTTCCCCACGAACGACTACCTCTTCACCCTTTCCGGCGGCGAGAAGTACGTCATCCTGGACGTGCGGGACATCTACGACCCGAAGTACGTGAGCGAGTACCGCCACCCGAACGGCCGCGTCCACGACGTCTGGGTCTCGGACGGAATCGCATACTCCGCGCAGTGGGACGCCGGCGTCGTGGTCGTGGACGTGGGCAACGGCGGCTGGGGCGGAACCATCGAGGACCCCGTATTCATCAACAACTACCGGGTGCCGGGGGATCGGACGCACCTCGTCGTGCCCTACGTGCAGAAGTCAACCGGACGCACCCTCCTCTTCCTGGGCGACGAGATCATCGGACGCTCCGGCTACGCGCTGGAAGGCGGGAACGACCGCGCGCCCTTCGACCCCGACGTGCCCGGCAGCGGCCGTCCGCGCAGCACCGCGGGGTACATGCACATCGTGGACTTCACCGATCCGGAGAATCCGCAGAAGATCGCGCGCTACCACGTGCCCGACTACGGGACGCACAACGCGTGGGTGGAAGACGACGTGCTCTACCAGGCGTACTACGAGGGGGGGCTCCGCGTGGTCGACATCTCGGGCGAGCTGATGGGGAACCTGTACACGCAGAGCCGCGAGATCGCCGTCTTCAAGCCGTACGACCCGGAGGGATACCAGCGCAA
>JBBDIW010000026.1:0-1124 GCA_040880165.1 Gemmatimonadota bacterium
TAGACGATCGTGCGCGGATCGCGCCGCGCCATGAGCATGATGTCGCGCATCACCTCGCGACGCCGACCCAGTCGCGCCTCGAGCTGCGTGCGGTACTCCTCGTGATCGATCTCCAGCCGCGCCACGCCGTCGTCCACGGCCGCCCGCGCCACCGCGGTCGCAACCCAGAGCAGGACGCGGTAGTCGAAGGGCTTGGGGATCAGGTAGCGCGGCCCGAAGGTGAAGGTCTCCTGCCCGTACGCATGGGCCACCGACTCCGGTACGTCCTCCCGCGCCAGGGCCGCCAGCGCGCGCGTGGCCGCCAGCTTCATGTTGTCCGTGATCGACCGCGCCCGCACGTCCAGCGCCCCACGGAAGATGAAGGGAAATCCGAGCACGTTGTTGACCTGGTTGTCGAAGTCGCTCCGCCCCGTCGCCACGATCGCGTCGTCGCGCGCGGCGTAGACGTCGTCCGGCAGGATCTCCGGATCCGGGTTCGCCAGCGCGAAGACGAGCGGACGGGGCGCCATCCTCTTCAGCATGTCGCCGGTCACCGCGCCCGCGACCGAAAGCCCCACCAGGACGTCCGCGCCTTCGAGCACGTCCGCCAGAGGAGCGGGCTCCGCGTCCTGCGCGTACCGCGCCTTGTACGGGTTCAGCTTCCCCGCGCCTCCCGTCGTGATGAGGCCCTTGCTGTCGCACATCCAGATGTTCTCGCGGCGTGCCCCCATCAGCAGGTAGTGGTTCGCGGAGGCGATCGCGGACGCGCCGGCCCCGCTGAAGACGATCTTCACCTCGTCGATCTTCTTCCCGACGATCTCCAGTGCGTTGTAGAGCGCGGCCCCGGAGATGATGGCCGTGCCGTGCTGGTCGTCGTGGAAGACGGGAATATCCAGCGATTCCTTGAGCGCCTCCTCGATCTCGAAGCACTCCGGCGCCTTGATGTCCTCCAGGTTGATCCCGCCCACGGTCGGCTCCATCAGCTCGCAGAAGCGGATGATCTCCGCGGGGTCCTCGGTGTCCACCTCGATATCGAAGACGTCGATGTCCGCGAACCGCTTGAAGAGGACGCCCTTGCCCTCCATGACGGGCTTGCTCGCCAGGGCACCGAGATTGCCGAGCCCCAGCACCGCCGTGCCGTTCGA
>JBBDIW010000027.1:0-5673 GCA_040880165.1 Gemmatimonadota bacterium
GCTTCCGACAGCGTCGGGTGCGGGTGCATCGCCTTCTCCATCTCCTCGACGGTCGACTCCAGGTGCCGGCCCACGACGAATTCGGCGATGATCTCCGTAGCGCTGTTGCCCACGATGTGCGCGCCCAGGATCTCCGAGTACTTCTTGTCGCGGATGATCTTCACGAAGCCCTCGGAATGCCCCGCGGCGAGCGCCCGGCCGTTGCCGACCCAGGGGAACTTCCCCACCTGGATGTCGTGGCCGGCCTCCTTCGCCTGCTCCTCCGTGAGTCCCACCGACGCGACTTCCGGATGGGTGTAGGTGCAGTTGGGAATGTTCGAGTAGTCGATGCCCCCGTGCCCCTCGCCGGCGATGGCCTCGGCCGCGACGATCCCCTCGTGCGACGCCTTGTGGGCGAGCAGCGGTCCGCCCGCGCAGTCGCCGATGGCGTACACGCCGTCCACGTTCGTCTTCATTTGCTCGTCGATCGCGATGAAGTTGCCGCGCTCCGTCATCTTCACCCCCGCGGCCTCCAGCCCCAGATCCTCGGTGTTCGGGATCCGCCCGACGGCCGAGAGAACGGCTTCCACGGCGAGCGTCTGGCTCTTTCCCTCGCGATCGGTGAAGGTGAGACGGACCCGCGACTCCAGCACCTCGGAGCTCTCCAGCCGGGCTCCGGTGTGGATGGCCATGCCGCGCTTCTTGAAGCTCTTCGCGATGACGTCCGAGCACTCCTTGTCCTCGACCGGGAGCACGCGGTCGAGCGCCTCGATGATGGTGACCTCGCTCCCGTAGGCGCTGAAGACGTCGGCGAATTCCATTCCCACCGCGCCTGCACCCACGACCGCGAGCGTCTTCGGCGCCTTCGTCTGCATCAGCGCGTCCGTGGAGGACCAGATGCGTTCGCCGTCGATCTTCAGGATGGGCAGGTCGCGGGGACGCGACCCGGTCGCGACGATGACGGCGCCGCCCGTGTACTCCTCCTTCTCGCCCTCGGCGTTCGAGACTTCCACCTTGCCGCCGCCGAGCAGCCGCCCGAAGCCCTGGATGTGCGTGACCTTGTTCTTCTTGAAGAGCATGCCGACGCCCCGGCTGAGCTGACCCGCGACGCCGCGGCTGCGCTCCTGGGCGGGCCCGAGGTCGACGCTCAGTTCGTTCGCCGTGATTCCGTGCGCCGCACCGCCCTTCATCTCGTTCACGAGGGCCGCGCTGGTGAGGAGGGCCTTCGTCGGGATGCAGCCGATGTTCAGGCAGACGCCCCCGAGCTTGTCGTCCTCGACGCACGCGACGGAGAGGCCGAGCTGGGTCGCCCGGATGGCGGCCACGTAGCCCCCGGGGCCACTTCCGATCACGATGAGGTCGAACGTCCGGTTGTCGTCAGAATTGGCAGCCACTATCCACCCCTGTTCGCGTAGTCATTCGGGTCACGCATGCGTCGCCGGCGCCGAAGTGGCCGGTGCTGCGGTGGAAGTTAGGCGCCGGAGGGGGCGATTGCCAAGCCCTCGGCGCCACCGCCGATCAAACTTCGCGCCGCCGGATGAAGGAGCGCGGCGAGCACCCCCAGTGCTCCCCCCGCCACGATGTCCACCGCGTAGTGAAAGCCCCCGTACACGGCTCCGGCGCCGAGTCCCGCCGCGAGCAGCGCCACCACCACCCCCGCCCGCCGCTGGAAGCGAAGAGCGAGCACCGCCTGCGCCGCGGCGACCGCCATGTGCGAGCTGGGAAAGGCCGCGCCCCGGGACGATCCGGCTTCCAGCACGGCGAGAGCCACCCCGCGAACGGGCCCTTCCGGAACCCCGGCCGGTGCCGGGAAGAGGTAGCGGGGCCCCTGGACGGGAAAGACGATGAAGACGGCGAAGCAGAGCACGAAGACCAGGAGCAGCGTGAAGACGGTCGCGTCGAACGCGTCGCCCTTCCCCGCCCTCCAGAGCATCAGGGGCGGAACGTAGATGAGCGCGTAGTAGCTGAGGTAGCTGAAGTGCAGGAGCTCGCTCACCACGACGGAGGGGAGCGCGCCGGCCCAGCTCTGCGCCGGGTTGCCCCCGAAAAGCGACGCCTCCCAGCGCAGGACGAGGGCGTCGTGGTAGCCGGTGGTCAGCGTCTGGTTCAGCAGCGGCAGCTCGGCGTAGAGAAACGGGACCAGGAGGAGCGGGAGCCAGCGCAGAAGGGGGTGCCGGCCGAAATCGGGCCGCGCCGGGAGCGCGAAGCGCGGCCACCGGGAGGGGGAATGGTCCGCGCCCGCCCGCGCCGTCCCAACCCGGAGGCGGGGCAGCACATCACCCGCCGCGTACAGGAGCAGCGCGATCGCGAGCAGGTGGACGGCCGCCACGGCAATCCGCGCGGCATCCGCCCCGCCGCTCAGGAGGGGCAGGAGGGCGAGGGCGAGGTACCCGGCGAGGAGACGGGCCGTCGCCGTCATGGCCGCAAGACCCGGGACCGCGCCCGCACCCGCAGCCGCGAACGCACCGGCGACCGCGTGGGGTCGTGTCGTGACAAGCTTTTCACCGATCATCCGTTACTGAAGCGAAAGCCGTTCGGTGCCCGCGCGGAGGGACCACCGATCGTCCCGTGTTTCTTTACTCCCCGAGCCGGCGGATCTATAGTCTCTTCCGCCCCTTCCCGAAACCTCCGTCCCCCCACCGCCCCGGAAGGAGTCGTCCCGATCCCGTGCCCCCCGCCGCTCGTTCCGAGGCGCTCGACATGAGCGTGCAGGTCGTCCGCGTGACGTCCGCGCGGGATCTGCGCCGCTTCGTCGATCTTCCCTGGCGGATCCACGACCGGCAGGCGCACCCCCAGTGGGTGCCGCCCCTCCGCGTGGCCGTGCGCGACGCGCTGGACCGGAGGGGGAATCCCTTCTACCGGCGAGCGGAGCGCGAGCTCTTTCTCTGCCTGCGGAACGGACGCGCCGTCGGCCGGATCGCCGCCATCCTGAACCCCGCGCATAACGACTTCCACGGCGACCGCGCCGGCTTCTTCGGCTTCTTCGAGTGCGTGGACGACCCGGACGTAGCCACCGCCCTCTTCGGCGCCGCGCGTTCCTGGCTGGCGGCGAGGGGCATGGACCGCGTCCTCGGCCCCGTGAACCCCTCCACCAACCACGACTGCGGGCTCCTGGTGGACGGCTTCGAGCACCACCCCACCTTCATGACCCCCTGGAACCCGCCGTACTACGCGGAGATGCTCGCCGGCGCCGGGTTCGCTCCCGAGCGGGACCTGCTGGGCTACCACATGTCGGTCGCGGACGGATTCGCGGTGCCCGAGCGTTTCGAGCGGCTGGCCCGGCGGGCCATGGACAGGGGGAGCATCGCCTTCCGGAGTCTCGACCTTGGTCGCTTCCGGGAGGAGATCGACACCTGCTGGGACATCTACAACTCCGCGTGGGAGAAGAACTGGGGCTTCGTCCCGTTCAGCCGCGAGGAGTTCAACCACATGGCGAAGGACCTGAAGCACCTGCTCCATCCGGACTTCGCCTTCATCGCGGAAGTGGACGGGGAGCCCGCGGGCTTCATGCTGATCCTGCTCGATTACAACCATATTCTGAAGAAGATCGGAAACGGGCGCCTTTTCCCCTTCGGGATCATCCGGCTGCTGCTGGGTAAGAAGAAGCTTCGCTCCGGAAGGGTGATGGCGCTCGGCGTGAAGGAGCAGTACCGCACCCGGAGCATCTTTCCGCTCTTCGCGTGGGAGGCGTACCGGCGGGGACTGGAGCTCGGGGTGCTGGAGGGGGAGGCCTCGTGGATCCTGGAGGACAACGAGGCGATGAACAAGCCGATGCGCGCCATGGGAGCCAGGCTCTACCGGCGCTGGCGCATCTTCGGGAGCGAGGCAGTGAAACCATGATCTTCGACAAGGCGAACGCCTTCACCGAGGCGCGCGAGACGCGGGAAGCGGGGCTCTACCCCTACTTCCAGCCGATCGAGGAATCCACCGTGACGGAAGTCCGGATCGGGGGCGAGTGGAAGATCATGCTCGGCTCCAACAACTACCTGGGGCTGACGCACCATCCGAAGGTGCTGGAGGCGGGGCACGCGGCGCTCGAGCGGTACGGGAGCGGCTCGACGGGGAGCCGGCTTCTGAACGGGACGCTGGATCTGCACGTGGAGCTGGAGGACCGCCTCGCCCGGCTCTTCCAGAAGCCCGCCGCGCTCGTCTTCAGCACGGGCTTCCTGACGAACCTGGGAATCCTCGGCGCGCTCTGCGGCCGGGACGACCACCTCTTCCTGGATCGGCGCAACCACGCATCGCTCGTCGATGCCTCGCGTCTCTCCATGGCCGAGGTCCACCGCTTTCCCCATCTGGATCACGAAGCGCTCGGGCGCCAGCTCGCAGGCGTCCCCGCGGCGAAGGGAAAGCTGGTCGCGATCGACGGCATCTTCTCGATGGAGGGCGTCGTGGCGCCGCTCCCGGACTTCGTGCGGGTCTGCCGGGAGCACGGGGCCCGGCTGATGGTGGACGACGCGCACGGACTCGGGGTGCTGGGGGACGGCGGGGCCGGCACGCCGAGCCACTTCGGGGTGCAGGACGGGGTCGATCTCCACATGGCCTCGTTCTCGAAGTCGCTCGCCTCGATCGGCGGGGTGCTCGCGGGCTCCGCGGAGGTCATCGACTACCTGCGCCACCGCGCGCGCCCCTTCATCTTCAGCGCCAGCATGCCGCCGGCGTCCGTGGCCGGCGTGCTGGCCGCGCTGGACGTGATGGCGAATGAACCCGGGCGGAGGGAGCGCCTCTGGGAGAACACCCGGCGCATGAAGGCGGGGCTGGAGTCGCTCGGGTACGACATCGGGCGGAGCGAGACGCCCATCATCCCGGTGGCGGTCGGTGCGCAGGAGCCGCTGCTCCGCTTCTGGCGCGCGCTGTTCGAGCGGGGCGTCTTCACCCACCCCGTCTTCCCGCCGGCGGTTCCCGCCAACAGCTGCCTGCTACGCCTCTCGCTCACGGCCGCGCACACCGACGAGCAGATCGACCGGGTGCTGGAGGCGTTCGAGCAGGTGGGGCGCGAGTCCGGATGGCTGGCGGGGCGACCGCGACCGGTTCCGCGACCGGCCCCGACGCCGGGCACCGTGAACGTCCCATAGCCCGGCTCGATCCGCATCGCAGAGACCCGTTCAAGGAGACACCCGCATGTCGCTTCGAATCTCGATGATCGCACTTCTGGTTCTGACGGTGGTTCCCGCCCCGGGATCCGCTCAGGCGGTCCATGGCATCTCGGTCGAGGGGGAACGCTGGAGCATCGACAGCGGAAGCATGGGATCGGCGGAGACGAGAACCGGAGTCGGGTTCGGGATCGGCCAGTGGTCGAGCGCAGGGTTCGCACGTGCGCGCGTGGGCTGGGTGCCCCAGGGCGATGTCCAGCCCGGGTGGCTGACGCTGGCCTTCGAGGCCGGGCCGCGCCTGTCGCTCGGCGACCGCGTCGGCGTCGGCGTCCGGGCCGGTGTCGGCGCGCTGCGGATGAACACGGGGAACCGCCGGCAGGTGATCGATGACTGCTCGCTTCAGCCCGGCTGCTTTTTCGAAGCGCCGGGGTTCGATGAGGGGTGGGGACTGCTCCTGGATGGCGGCGTCGTGGGATCCGTGGAGCTGCTCCCGGCACTGGCGCTGACGGGGGAGTACGGCCGCAGCCGGATCACCAGCGGTGCCAACGCGGGGGAGGTGCTGCCGCACGTGAAGTTCGGGATCGTGTATCGACCGCGGTAG
>JBBDIW010000028.1:0-5665 GCA_040880165.1 Gemmatimonadota bacterium
GCCATCCCTCTTCACTTCGTCGGCGTGCTCGTCGGCAAGACCATGATGCTCGAGCTGGGGCCCGTGCTCACCGGGCTCGCGCTTTCGGGGCGGGTGGGGGCGAACATCGCGGCCGAACTGGGGACCATGCGCGTCACCGAACAGATCGACGCACTGGAGACGATGGCCTACGACCCGGTGGCCTATCTGATCGTGCCCCGGGTGATCGCCGGGGTGATCATGTTTCCCATCGTGACCTTCCTGGCGATCGCCATGGGGATCGGGGCCGGCTGGATCACGTCGCTCCAGCTGCTGGACATGACCTCACCCCAGTTTTTCCGGGGGCTGACGCTCTTCTTCGAACCCTTCGACGTCCAGTACTCCGCCATCAAGGCGACGAGCTTCGGATTCATCGTCACCTCGGTGGGCTGCTTCTTCGGCTTCACGACGCGCGGCGGGGCCGAAGGCGTGGGGCAGTCCACCACGCAGACCGTGGTCGTCAGCAGCATGCTGATCCTGGTTCTGGACGCTTTCTGGGCGGTGACGCTCCTGTGAGCATCGAGTTGAAGAATGTCCACAAGGCCTTCGGCGACAAGAAGATCCTGAAGGGGTTCACGCTCGAGGTCCGGGAGGGCGAGACGCTCTGCATCCTGGGGCAGTCGGGATCCGGAAAATCGGTCACGCTCAAGCACATCGTCCGGCTTCTCACGCCGGACGAGGGAGAGGTATGGGTGGACGGCGTCGACGTCGGGGCGCTGACGCAGAACGACCTGTACGACCTTCGGCGCAACGTGGGGTACGTCTTCCAGTTCGCTGCGCTCTTCGACTCCATGTCGGTGGGGGAGAACGTGGGGCTGGGACTGCGCCGCATCAAGTCGAACCGCGAGTCCGACATCCGTGCGCGCGTGTCGGAATGCCTGCGGCTGGTGGATCTGGAGGGGTTCGAGGAGCGGACGCCGGCGGAGCTCTCCGGCGGGCAGAAGAAGCGGGCCGGACTGGCGCGCGCGATCGCGACGCGCCCCAAGTATCTGCTCTACGACGAGCCGACGACCGGGCTCGATCCGATCACCAAGACGGTGATCGACCGGCTCATCCTCCGCATGAAGAAGGAGATGGGGGTGACCGGAGTGGTAATCACACACGACCTCGAAAGCGCGTTCCGGGTGTCGGATCGCATCGCGGTCCTCTACGACGGACAGGCGCGCTTCGTGGGAACCGAGGAAGAGATCCACGCGAGCCAGGACCCGGTGGTCAAGGGGTTCATCGAGGGAAAGCCAGAGCTTCTGGAGGCGGTATGAGGCGGCAGAAAGAAACCATCGTGGGGCTGGTCATCGTCGTCGGCCTGGCCGTGGCAGTGGGTGGGACGATCTGGCTCCAGGGCGCCGACTGGAGACGGAACATGATCTCCGTGGACGTCCTGTTCCGCGATGTCGGGCAGGTGCAGGCGGGCAACTCCGTGAGGTTGCGCGGCGTGAGCATCGGCCAGGTGGAGCAGATCGCGGTCGAGCCCGGTGGCAACGCCGTACGGGTGCGACTGCGGATCGACGGTGACATCCCGCTTCCCCGCGATGCCGTCGTGCTCCTGGCACCCGAGTCGCTGTTCGGGGACTGGATGGCGGAGATCCTGCCCCGCTCCCGGTACCCGCTCTTCGACTACATCGAGATCACCGAGCCGGGCGTGCTCTCGGGGTACTCGCTCCCGGACATCTCGCGCCTCACCGCGACGGCGGATCGGATCTCGGAGAATCTCGCGGATCTCACCGAACGGGTCGGCATGGCCTTCACGGAAGAGACCGCGCTCAATGTCGCGCGGGCCATCGACAACATCGAGGACATCAGCCAGCAGCTCTCCGACCTCATCGGGCAGCAGGCCGCCACCTTCGAGGTCGTCGCGGCGGACGTCCAGGTCGCGAGCCGCGAGATTTCCCAGGCCGCCTCCGCCGCGCGCGGCGGGTTTCAGCGCATGGAGACCCTTCTCGGGTCCCGCGAGGTCGACTCCATCCTCGTGGACGTACGGGAGACCATCGGGAACGTGCGGGACGTGTCGTCCGAGCTCGGGGCCACGACCCGCAGCTTCCAGGGCGTCGCCATGCGGGCCGACTCGAGCTTCGCGCGCATCGACCGGATCGCCGCGATGGCGGAATCCGGCGACGGAGCGCTGGGCCGGCTCCTGACGGACTCGACGCTGGCCATGGAGATGGAGAGCAGCATGGCGCAGCTTCGGCTCCTGCTGGAGGACATCCGGGAGAATCCGCAGCGCTACGTCCGCCTCTCGATCTTCTGAGGGCGCCCGCCATGAGGGAGGAGTGGAGCGCAGGCGGGGTCGTCGTCCGGATGATCGGAGGCCGGCCGCACGTCCTGCTGATCCGCGACCCCTACCGGAACTGGGGGCTTCCCAAGGGTCACATCGAGGGGGAGGAAGGCGAGGAGTCCGCCGCCCTGCGCGAGGTCCGCGAGGAAACCGGGTTGTCCGACCCCGTCATCACCGCGGATCTGGGGGTCATCGACTGGCGCTTCCGCCTGCGCGGACGCGCCATCCACAAGTATTGCCGCTTCTTTCTGATGACGTCGGAGAAGGGCGCGCCCGTGCCCGAGGTGAGCGAAGGCATCACGGAGTGCCGCTGGCTTCCCGTCGAGGAGGCGATCCGCGGTGTCACCTACGACAACGCGCGCGAAGTCCTGCGGGTCGCGGCCGGGGTCCTGGCAGGGGAGGGCGCGCCCGGGGACGCGCCGGGGGCCGAGGAGAAGACGGGCTGACGCCGATGGCTGCGCCGGGCCGGGAACGGAGTTTACACGGGCCGGGGAGCCGTTATCGTAGTGTCCTGGATCACGGCACGGTTCACGCTGCGCATACGGGACTCGAGAAGGACGAGGAATGGGAAACGACGTGAAGGATATCACCATCATCGGGGGCGGGCCCACGGGGCTCTTCGCCGCCTTCTACAGCGGAATGCGCGGCACCTCGACCCGGATCGTGGACTCCCTCCCGGAGCTGGGGGGGCAGCTGGCCGCGCTCTATCCGGAGAAGTACATTTTCGACGTCGGAGGCTTCCCGAAGATCCTGGCGAAGGATCTCTCGACCCAGCTCATCCGCCAGGCGATGCAGTTCGAGCCGGAGGTGGTGCTGGACGAGGAGGTCCGCGAGCTCAGGCGCGACGGCGACGTCCTCCGCCTGACCACGACGCAGGGCGAGTATCTCACGCGCGCCCTCGTGATCGCGGGCGGAAAGGGCGCATTCGAGCCGCGGAAGCTGGAGGTGCCGGGGTACGACGAGCTCCTCGGCAAGGGTGTGCACTACGCGGTGAAGGATCCGGAGAGCTTCCGGGGCAAGAAGATCCTCATTGTGGGGGGAGGCGACTCCGCGCTGGACTGGGCGCTCATCCTGAAGGATCGGGCCGAGCGATGCGTCATCGCGCATCGGCGCGACACCTTCCGGGCCCACGAAAAGTCCGTGGAGCTCCTGCACGCCGCGCACGAGGCCGGCGAGGTCGAGATCCGGACGTTCCACGAAGTCCAGGAGATCATCGGCAACGGGTGCGTCGAGCGCGCGACGATGTTCGACAACCGGACGAACGACGAGACGACGATGGAGTGCGACGCCGTCCTGACCTTCCTCGGCTTCAAGCCGGACCTGGGCCCGATGACGGGGTGGGGGCTCGAAATCCGCAAGAACCGGATCCTGGTGAACCAGCTGATGGAGACGAACCTGCCCGGCGTCTTCGGCGCCGGCGACATCGTCGACTACGACGGAAAGCTGGATCTGATCGCCACGGGGTTCGGGGAAGCCGCCATCGCGGTGAACAACGCGGTGCACCACGTGAATCCGGATGCACGGGTGAACCCGGGGCATTCCACCAATCTGAAAGTCTTCCAGGGGAAGTAGAGGCATGTCGAAACCAGCGCCCGAGAACGTCGTCATCATCGGCTCCGGCCCCGCCGCCTGGACCGCCGCGGTCTACGCCGCGCGTGCGAACCTGAACCCGGTCGTCTACGAGGGAGAGCCCTCGCGCGAGATGATCCCCGGGGGCCAGCTCATGTTCACGACCGAAGTCGAGAACTACCCCGGCTTCCCCGAGGGCGTGACCGGAACCGAGTTGATGGATTCGATGAAGGCGCAGGCCGTGCGCTTCGAGACGCGCGTCGTCTCCGAGAACATCGTGGACGTCGACTTCTCGGGGCATCCGTTCCGGCTGAAGCCGAACTACAGCGACGAGATCGAGGCGCTCACGGTCGTCATCGCGACCGGCGCCCGTGCGAACTGGCTGGGGCTCGACAACGAGATCCGGCTGGCGCAGACCGGAGGCGGCGTTTCCGCGTGCGCCGTGTGCGACGCGGCCCTCCCCGCGTTCCGCGACACCCGGCTGGCGGTGGTGGGCGGCGGCGATTCCGCGATGGAGGAGGCGCTCTACACGACGAAGTTCGCGAGCGAAGTGGTCATCATCCATCGCCGCGACGAGTTCCGCGCGTCACCCATCATGGCGGAGCGCGCGCTGGCCCACCCGAAGATCCGGGTGCTCTGGAACACGGTGGTTCGCGAGGTCGTGGGCGACGACTTCGTGCGGAGCCTCCGGCTGGAGGACACGGTCACCGGGGAGCCGAGCGATCTGGAGGTGGGCGGGCTCTTCGTCGCGATCGGGCACACCCCGAACACGGACTTCCTGAAGGGCCAGGTCGACACCTTCGAGACCGGCTACATCAGGACGCCGGAGCCGTGGAGGACGGTCACGAGCGTGCCGGGCGTTTTCGCCGCCGGCGACGTGATGGACAGCTACTACCGCCAGGCGGTGACCGCCGCCGGCACCGGCTGCATGGCCGCCCTCGAGGCCGAGCGGTGGCTCGCGCACCACGGGCTGGGCGAGTCGCCGGTGCTGGAGACGGCGGAGGCACCGGTGAGACAGCAGGCGGGCTGATTCCCGTCGCGAATCGGGGGAATCGCGTTCTCCCCCGAGCCCGTTACGTCAGCAGCCTTCCCCCGTCCACCACGATGACCTCGCCCGTCACGAAAGGTGAGTCCGCGAGAAAGAGCACGGTGCGCACGACGTCCTCGGGAGAGCCGAGGCTTCCGAGCGCCGTCCGGGTCCGCGACGCCTCGCGCTGCGCTTCCGTGTAGTGGTCCGGCAGGAGCACCGAGCCCGGCGCGATGGCGTTCACGCGCACGTCGGGAGCGAGCGTCTTCGCCATGACGCGGGTCAGCTGGAGGAGCGCGGCCTTGGACGCCGCGTGATGCGCGAAGTCCACCCAGGGCTCCAGCGCCGAGAGGTCCACCATGTTCACGACGGATCCGTGCGCGGTGGCGAGCATGTCCGCCGCGGCCTGCATTGCCAGGAATGGCCCGCGCACGTTCACCGCCATGACCTCGTCCCATTCCTCTTCCTCGATCTGCCGGAAGGGCGTCGCGTGGAAGAGCGATGCGTTGTTCACGAGCAGGTCCAGCCGCCCCAGGCGTTCCGCCGCCGCGTCCACGCAGCGGCGCACGTCCAGCCCCTTCGAGACGTCCCCCTCCACCAGCACCACCTTTCGCCCCATCTCCCGCGCGAGCGCTTCCACTTCCAGCGCTTCGTCTCCCGAGGTCCGGAAGTTGATGACGAGGTCGTAGCCCGCTTCGGCGAGCCCGAGCGAAATGGCGCGTCCGACCCGGGTCGCGCCTCCGGTGACCAGTGCGACGTTTGACATGCGGGCAACATAG
>JBBDIW010000029.1:0-2265 GCA_040880165.1 Gemmatimonadota bacterium
CACGACGTGATCATCAAGAAGATCGAGATGGACCGCATGAAGGAAGCGGACGCGCGCGAAGTCATCCGCTGGGAGGCCGAGCAGCACGTTCCCTTCGACATCAAGAGCGTCGAGCTGGACTTCCAGATCCTGAACCCGAACGACGAGGGCCTCCAGATGCAGGTCCTCCTCGTGGCGGCGAAGCGGGAACTGGTGGAGGACAAGGTAAGCCTCCTGATGAGCGCGGGCCTGTCCGCCTCCGTGATCGACGTGGACGCGTTTGCGCTGCACAACGCCTTCGAGTACAACTATCCGGAGGCGATGGAGGGAATCGTGGCGCTGGTGAACATCGGGCACGAGACCACCAATGTGAACGTGCTCGAGGAGGGCGTGCCCATCCTCACCCGGGACATCCCGTTCGGCTCGCGGAAGGTGCGCGAGGAGCTCCAGCGCGAGCGCGGGCTGACCGCGGAACAGGCGGAGGACGTCGTCCAGGGCCGGGACACCGTGACGGAGCTGGAGCAGCTCGTCGACGGGAGCGCCGACGAGGTGGCGGTCGGTATCGAGCGCGCCTCGGCCTTTCTGATGACGCAGCAGGCCGGCGCCGGGCTCGGCCGGATATACCTGAGCGGTGGCGGCGCGCGCATTCCGACGATGGCGGAAGCTCTGGCGAAGCGGATGAACGTCGAGACCATCGTGGTGAATCCCTTCGAGCGGGTTCCCATTCGTCCCGACGCCGCGCTCAATCTGGTGATGGAAGAAGCGGCACCGATGCTACTCCTTCCGCTGGGCCTCGCCCTGCGGCAGTCGTGAGGGCACAGAAATGATCAAGGTCAATCTCCTTCCCGGCGGAAAGAAGCGGGCGAAATCGCGCAACCTGTCCTTCACCATGCCGGACTTCAAGGGCTTCCCGATGGACCGGTGGGTCCTGGGGAGCGGGGCGGTGACCGCGGTAGCACTCGTCGCGATGGGCTATCTCTTCCTGAGCACGAACAGCCGCAACGCAGAGCTGACCGTCGGCCTCGAAGCGGCGGTCCAGGATTCCGCGCGCTACGCCGAGCTGATTCGTCAGTCGGATCATCTCCAGGCGCGCCGGGACTCGATCGCGGAAAAGGTCGCCATCATCCAGGAGATCGACGGGGCCCGCTACATCTGGCCCCACCTACTGGACGAAGTGGCGCGTGCCCTGCCGGACTACACGTGGCTCACGAACATGCTGGATATCGGCGCCACGGATTCGGCGTCGCCGATCTTCCGGATCCAGGGCCGGGCCGGCAACATCTTCGCGCTCACCCGGTTCATGGAGAATCTCGAGGCGTCGCCCTTCATCCGGAACGTGCAGCTGATGACCACCGCCGCCACGATGGAAGGCGCGGCGATGGTGACGAATCAGAGGGTCTACCAGTTCACGCTGGAAGCCGCGTACGACACTCCTCCTTCGGAGCTCCTGCAGACGGTACCCCTCCTGGGGTCCGCTGCGGGGACCCAGTAGACTGCCGAGGATAATCCATGGCATTGATCCCTGAAGATCCGAAGCAGCGCAACGCGCTCATCATCGGCCTGCTCATGGTGGTGGGGCTGTACGTCTTCCATACGTACTGGTATGCGCCCCGGAACACCGAGAACGACCGGATGGAGACGCGGCTGACGACGCTGGAGACGGACAACCAGCGGGCGCGCGTAATGGCCACCCGCGGCGGCGACGAGCTCCGGGAGCGGCTGGGTGTCTACGAGCGGCACATCTCGCAGCTGGAACGGCTCATCCCCGCGAGCGGCGAAGTGAGCGCGCTCCTGAACTCGATCGCGGGCGAGGCCCGGACGATGGGAGTCAACCTCCACGTCATGAATCCCGAGAACATCCAGGCCGGCGACTTCTACGAGCGTCACTCGTATCTCGTGGAGGTCGTGGGCGAGTTTCACGACGTGGCGCGCTTCCTGACCGCGATCGCCTCGCTGTCGCGGGTGGTGACGCCCTTCGACCTGAACCTCTCGCTCTATACCGGCCCGAATCCCCCGGAGGGGGAGGCGCCGGTGAACGCGCGCTTCCGGATCCAGACGTACGTCCTGCCTCCGGGAAGCTCGCCGTCGGCCGTCACGACCGCAGCGGATGGAGATTTCTAGATGAGTTACACGGGAAGTGCACTTCTGGCCGCGCTCGTCGGCGCCGCGCTCGCGTGGGGGCCGGCCGAGGCCCAGCAGGGCCAGTCCCCGGCGCCACAGCAGGGCCCGGCGGCGGATTCGACGATCCTGGTCTTCGAGCGCGAGGTCTTCAACTATCCGAGCTTC
>JBBDIW010000029.1:2365-4370 GCA_040880165.1 Gemmatimonadota bacterium
GTGAGAGAGAGGAGGGCGCTGGACGTCCTCAAGCCCAGTGACATTCCGCAGGCGAGTGACCCGGAGAACAGCCAGCAGCTTCCGGACGAGGACGAAGTTTCACCTGACAGCGTTCCGGTTCCGGACCAAGGAGGCTCGAAATGATTTCGTTTTTCGCGGCGGTTACCGCTGCATTGATGGGTGTCACCGGGGGACCGGTGACGCAGCTGAGCATCCTGCCGGTCGACCAGCGCACCGAGGTGATCATCGCGGTGGAGGGGACGGTCGAGTTCAGGGACTTCACGATGAACGGGCCGAACCGGCTCGTCGTGGATCTCTTCGGCACGCGCCACGCGCTCGGGAAGGACAACTTCGTCGACATCCATCGCGGCGGCGTCCGCTCCGTGCGGACGAGCCAGTATTCGGACGATGTCGTGCGGGTCGTGCTGGAGCTGGACCGCGAGGTCGGGTACCAGGTCGTGGCCGGGAACGGCTACGTGCGGCTCGCGCTGGAGAACAACGGGGGCGCATTCGAGCCCTGGTCTTCCGAGGTCGAGGGCGGCGCGCGCCTCGCGTCGCTCGTCGGAGAGAGGGCAACGTCTCCACGCCCCGCGGCCCAGGCGGCCGAGGTGGAGACGCTCGCGACCGGTCGTGTCGGCGCGCGCATCCGCCGCTCGGACGATCCGGCGCGTCGGATGACGGTGTCCTTCACCAACATGCCGCTCAGCGACGTGCTCTTCACCTTCGCGGAGTTCGCGGGACGCTCGATCGTCCCCGGCGCCGGGATCAGCGGATCCGTCACCGCGGACATCCGCGACCAGCCGTGGGACATCGCGCTCCAGGAGATCCTCGACTCGCACGGACTCGCGGCCCGGGAGCGGGAATCCGGGATCATCCGCGTCGACGCGCTCGAGCGGCTGAGCGAGCGGGAAGTGCAGGAGCCGACGGCAACGCGCACCTTCCGGATCAGCTTCGGCGTTGCCGGCGAGATCCAGACCGCGCTCCAGCCGTTGCTGACCGACCGCGGCAGGCTGGCGGTGTCGCAGGGGACGAACACGATCGTGGCGACGGACGTGCCCCGTGTCCTCAGCGACATGGAGCTCCTGATCCGCGAGCTCGACGTCCGGACGCCGAACATCACCATCGCGGCGAAGATCATCTTCGTGAACCGCACCGACCTGAACGAGTTCGGGGTGACGTACGATCTGAAGGACATGGAGAACGGAAACCAGCTCAACCAGATCCTGCCCGGCGGAGTCTTCGAGAACGGCGTCTTCCAGCCGGTGGAAGTGGGAACGGACGTCGTTCAGCTGCGCGGCAATTCGGTGGCCGCGCTCGGCAACGCCAACTCGCGGGTGATCGGTCCGTCGCTTTCCATCCTCACCTCGCTCGTCATGGGGCGCTCGACGCTCCTGACGTTCATCGAGGCGCTGCAGTCGGTGAATCTGAGCGACGTGCAGGCCGCTCCGCAGACGACGACGCAGGACAACCACACGTCCCGGATCGTGGTCGGTGAGGAGACGCCGCTGCGCGTCATCGACGCGGCCGCCGCGGGGCAGGGCGCCGCTCTCGCAGCGGTGGAGATCAAGGAGACGGGCATCATTCTGGAGGTCACACCGCACATCACCGCAGGCGACCTCATTCTCCTGACGGTCCGGGCGGAGCGGTCTGCCGCCGAGATCGCCGACTCCGACATCGGCCTCATCTTCACGAAGCAGGAGGCCACGTCGCGCGTCCTGGTCCAGGATGGGCACGCCGCCGTGATCGGCGGACTCACCGTGACGGAGCGGTCCGAGGTGCGGACGGGAATTCCGATCCTGATGAGCCTGCCGTACGCCGGCCGCTTTTTCCGGGTGACCCGGGAGCAGCAGGTCCAGCGCGATCTCATGATCATGGTGACGCCCTACATCAACCGCTGAACGAGGCGTTGAATCGGTGGCCGCCGCCTGGGCGGCCCCACCTTCTCCGGCTCGTTGCGGGAGAAGGAGCCACAGGAGCAGAGAGGGGGGGGGGGGGGGGGGGGGGG
>JBBDIW010000029.1:4380-5640 GCA_040880165.1 Gemmatimonadota bacterium
GGCGGGTGGACTCCCGCCGGCCCCTTGGGTACTGTGTGCCGGTGCAGGGCTTCGTGCCCGCACCGGCGCGCCAGTTTCGGGACGTGCGCCGATGTCCCGTTTCGTTCAACCCGAGCGGGCGACCGCGTCTCGCCTCCTCCCCGGAGAGTACTGGATGGACCGCTTCAAATTTTCTACAGCCGGCGAGTCCCACGGGCGCGGACTCACGGCGCTCGTGGAAGGACTGCCGGCAGGGCTTTCGCTCGAGATGGAGCGGGACGTCGATCCGGAGCTCAAGCGGAGGCAGGGGGGGTACGGACGCGGGAGGCGGATGAAGATCGAATCCGACCGGGCGGAGCTGCTGTCGGGTGTTCGTCTGGGAGAGACGCTGGGATCTCCTCTTTCGATGATCATCTGGAACCGCGACTGGGAGAACTGGGAGACGGCGATGAGCCATCTTCCGGCAGAACCGTCCGAGAACCCGAAGGCCCTTCGGCCCATGTATCTGCCCAGGCCCGGGCATGCAGATTTGGTGGGTGTCCTGAAGTACGACCGGCGCGATACCCGGGACATCCTCGAACGCGCCAGCGCGCGAGAGACGGCGGCGCGGGTGGCGTGCGGCGCCGTGGCGAAGCGGCTCCTGCGGGAGTTCGGCATCCGCGTCGGGAGCCACGTGGTCTCCATCGGGGACGTCCGCGCACAGCTGCCGGAGGAACTCCCGGACGAGCTGAACGCGGCGGTCGATGGCTCGCCGGTGCGCACGCTGGACGACGCGGCTGCCGAGGCGATGACGGCGGCGATCGACCGCGCGAAGGAGGAGGGGGACACGCTTGGCGGGGTCTTCGAGGTCGTCGTCACGGGCCTTCCGGTGGGTCTGGGGAGCCACGTGGCCTGGAATCGGAAGCTGGACGGACGCCTTGCGGGGGCGCTCATGTCGATCCAGGCCATCAAGGGCACGGAAGTCGGCCTGGGCTTCGAGGCGGCGCGCCGGCCGGGCTCGGCGGTCCACGACCCGATCGTGCCGGGACCGGAGCAGCCGCGCACGGGGGGCTACGGCCGCGCATCCAATGGCGCGGGGGGGTTGGAGGGAGGGATCACGACGGGCGAGCCCCTCGTGGTCCGCGCCGCGATGAAGCCCATCGCGACCCTGCGCAAGCGTCTGCCGAGCGTGGACCTGCGCGACGGCTCCGTAGCGGACGCGGCTGTGGAGCGCAGCGACGTCTGCGCCGTCCCGGCCGCCGCGGTGGTGGGTGAAGCCATGGTCGCGATCGTCGTGGCGGA
>JBBDIW010000030.1:0-1101 GCA_040880165.1 Gemmatimonadota bacterium
CCCAGCCCCTCCATGTCGATGTCCTCGTGCGTCACCGTCTTCACCACGTTCGGGCCGGTCACGAACATGTAGCTCGTGCCGCGCACCATGTAGACGAGATCGGTGATCGCGGGCGAGTAGACCGCGCCCCCGGCGCACGGGCCGAGAATCACGCTGACCTGGGGAATGACGCCGGACGCCAGCGTGTTGCGGAGGAAGATGTCCGCGTACCCTCCCAGCGACACCACGCCCTCCTGGATGCGCGCCCCGCCCGAGTCGTTCAGCCCGATCAGCGGCGCCCCATTCTTCAGGGCGAGGTCCTGCAGCTTCACGATCTTCTCGGCGTGCGCCTCGGAGAGCGAGCCACCGAAGACCGTGAAGTCCTGCGAGAAGGCGTAGACGAGCCGGCCGTGGATGGTGCCGTACCCCGTGACGACCCCGTCGCCCAGGATCTTCTGGTCCGCCAGGCCGAAGTCGGTGGAGCGGTGCGTGACGAAGCGGTCCAGCTCCACGAAGGAGCCGTCGTCCAGGAGCAGATCCAGCCGCTCGCGCGCGGAGAGCTTTCCCCGGGCGTGTTGCGCGGCGAGCCGCTTCGCCCCGCCGCCGGCTTCCGCGGCCTCGCGCAGTCCTTCCAGCTGCTTCAGCTTCTCCCGCATCGACATAGGGAACTCGGTCCTTCAGGGGAACTCGGGGGGACCCGGACGGGTCAGGGCGACCCGCCGGAGCGCGGTTCGTCGTGGTGCCGCCGTTCGTCCGGCGGCACGTCGGGCACGTCGGGCACATCGGGTCCGGGCTCGCCCGGCACACGCGGTTCGTCGGGCCCGCGCGGCTCGCCGGGTACGGGTTCGTCCGGGATCCGCGAAGGCATGACGCGACTCGGGTTCCACTCGAGCGGAATCATCCTCCGGTTCTCCAGCCGCACCAACGTGTGCTCCCGCACGATGCTTCCGTCGATGATCGACAGCGTGCCGGTCGCGCCGGGGAAGTCGCGGACGTTCTCCAGCGCTTCGCGCAGCTCACCGGGTGTGCGGGCGCCGCTGCGCCGAAACGCTTCCAGGAGGAGCCCCGCCGCGTCGTACCCCAGCGCGGGAACCCGCGAAACGAGCGACTTCTGGAAGAAGT
>JBBDIW010000031.1:0-3623 GCA_040880165.1 Gemmatimonadota bacterium
GTCGTGCGCATGTTCGCCATCACCGGCGGGTTTCACCGGTACTTCTCGCACCGCTCGTACAAGACGGGCCGCGTCTTCCAGTTCCTGATGGCTTTTCTCGGCCAGACGTCCGCGCAGAAGGGCGTGCTCTGGTGGGCGGCCATCCATCGGCACCACCACCTGCATTCGGACACGGAGCACGACGTCCACTCGCCGCGCCATACCGGTTTCCTCTTCTCTCACGTGGGGTGGATCTTCTCGCCTCAGAAGAACACGGCCGACTACAGCACGATCAAGGACTTCACACGCTATCCGGAGCTGGTCTGGCTGGATCGGTTCTCCCATGCGCCCGCCGTCCTCCTGGGCGTCGCGTGCTTTCTGCTGGCCGGATGGCAGGGACTCTTCGTCGGATTCTTCCTGAGCACGGTCATCCTGTACCACGGCACCTTCGCGATCAACTCTCTCGCGCACGTCGTGGGGAAGCAGCGCTACGTCACCGGGGACGATTCCCGGAACAACTGGTGGCTCGCCATCATCACCCTGGGCGAAGGGTGGCACAACAATCACCACGCCTACCAGAGCTCCACCCGCCAGGGTTTCCGCTGGTACGAGATCGACATCACCTTCTACGTGCTGAAGGCGCTCTCGTGGGTCGGCGTCGTCCGGGACCTCCGGGCGCCGCCCGCGGAGGTGGTCATGGGAGAGCAGCGGCTCGGGAAGAAGGTGCTGGAGAAGGTCGCGCACGAGCTGGCGCTGAGCTTCCCGATCGACCGGATCAGCGAAGAGGTCCGGGACGCGTGGGCGCATCGGCCGGCGATGCCGACCCTGGACGAGTTGCGGGAGCGGGCCCGGCAGAAGCGTCAGCAGGCCGCGGCGCGCCTCGCCGACGTCCACCTTCCGAGCCTCCCCTCGCTGGATGACCTGAAGGCGCGGGCGAACGAAATGTACGCCGACAGTCCCTCGCTCGACGACATCGCGACGCGGGCGCATGACATTCTTCTGGAGGCCGTCTCCACGCGACTCTTCGACGACACGGAACTCGCCGCAGGCAGCTAGCCACCCGCAGCGGATTCCCGTCGCACCCCCGCGCGGGCTGGAGGGGAGGGGGGCCGCGCGTCACCACCGCACGACCCAGCCCAACCCCAACACCTCGGTGCCGGGGTTGCGTGCGCCCAGCCCCGCGTTGGACAGGTGGTAGAAGAAGAGCACGAGCCCGTCTCCCGCCCGCACCGGGCGGTCCAGCTGGAGCCCCGAGCGGATCTGCAGGATGCTTCCCAGGTCCAGGCTGCTCCCCTGTCGGTATCCTCCGACCGAGAGCGAGGGGCTGACCGTCAGGCCTGCGGGGAGCCCGAGCGTCATCGAAATGCCCGCGTAGCCGTAGAGCCCGCCGTCCGAATTCACCATGAGCCCCAGGAGCGGCTTCATCCGCCGCGCCCCCGCCCCGTCCGGGGTGTACACGAGCTCCAGCGCCGGCTCGGCGTCCCGCCCCGCAACGTCGAAGTAGCCGACGCCGATTCCCACCGACTCCAGCGCGTTGGGGGATGCGGGCTCGGCGGCCGTTTCGACCGGCGCCGGTTTCTGTGGCTCGGGCCGGGCCTGCCGGGCGGAGATTCCGCCCGGAAACAGGATGGCCGGGCCGACCGGGAGGAGTGAGAGGAGGAGGAGATTCGAGCGCTTCACGTGTCCGTGTCCGTGTGCATGTCCTTCGATGTCCGGGCCCGATCCGTTTCCACGTCCGTTCTCCGTCGTGCGTCGTGCCCGGACACGAGACCGTCCGGCATTTGTGGACCGAACCGGCGTGAGGAGCGCCTGCAAGAATCTGCCCCGTGCCGTGCGCGCGAAGGTTCGACTCCGGGTCGCGACCCCGGGTCGTTCCCGAGCCGGGGGTTTCCGGACCCGGCGGCCGGGACGCGGGTAGCTTCGGGTGGTCCCGATGAGGGTCGGAAGGATTCGGCGAAGTGCGACGGGACGGACTCGAACGGCAGGAGGGCGCGCCATGTACCGCACGATCGTAGTTCCCCTGGACCAGTCGGCATTCTCGGAGTTCGCCCTACCCGTGGCGCTCGACCTGGCGCGGCGGTGCTCGGCCGAACTTCGGCTCGTATCCGTGGCCACCCCCCCTTCCGCGGTCTTCGCGGCGCAGGGCATGGAACTGGGACCGACCCAGGGCGGGGATCTTCCCAACCCGGAGACGCCGTTCCCGATCGGGGAGGTCGCCGAACGCGAGCTGGAGGAGTATCTGGCCGCGACCGTGGACCGGCTCGAGGAGACCGGCGACTCCGGTGGAGGCGCGCGGGTCGCGATCAGCCACGCCGTGGAGCGCGGGGTGCCGTCCGAGGCGATCCGGCGCCACGCACGGGAGGTCGGTGCGGACCTCGTGGTCATGACGACCCACGCGCGCGGCCCCGTCACGCGGGTCTGGCTGGGGAGCGTGGCCGACGAGGTGGTGCGCGAGGCGTCCTTTCCCGTGCTGCTCATCCGCCCGGAAGGGGAGTCCGAGCCGGACTTCGAGCGCAGGGAAGGCTTCCGACACATTCTGGTGCCCGTCGCGGAGTGGGAAGGGTCCGGCAGGATCCTGGCGGACGTGGAGGTGCTCGCCGAGACGTTCGGCGCGAAGGTCACGCTGCTCCACGTGGAGTCGATGCCCCGCGCGCTGAGCTCGCCCTACATCCCGCACGTGGCCGAGGAGCATCGCAAGTGGGCGGAGCGCGAACGGGAGGTGGAGGCCGAGGTGGACAAGCTCGGGGAGGGACTGCGCCGCCGGGGCGTGGACGTCGCCGCCCGCGCGGTCGCCGCCACGGACGCATCGGACGCGATCCTGGACTTCGCCGAGGCGCATGACGCCGATCTCATTGCAATGGCGACCCGCGGACGGCGGGGCCTGGACCGGCTGATCCGGGGAAGCGTCTCCGACGAGGTCAGGCGCGCGGTGGGCGCGGCCGTGCTCCTTCGGCGGGTCGGCCCGGCCCCCGCGAGCGAGTCGTAGCAGACGCCGCCGCAGCGTGCGGCAGCGGAGCCCGACCGAACGGTCGGCGCGATCGAAGGGGGAGAGGCGAACGAGCGCAGGGGTGCGGCCGGAAAGCGCTCGCCCGCCGGGCTCCGCGGACTCGATTGGAAAGCGGGCGCTACCGGAAAAGGCGGATCCATCCGGGGTGCATTCCGCAGGGGGATGCGTCTCGGTCAGCCCCCCACACCTTGCACCGAAGAACGGCACCCGACATTCTTCCTGCCACACTCCCTTGAAAAACACGAGCATCGAGGCCGAACATGGACCAGTTGAGAAGGTTGGTCGACACGCTGGAGTCGACTGTCTGGGGCGCCGGAATCTCCATTGGAGAGGACGTCATCCCCTTCGTCGTCATCCTCCTTCTCGGGGCCGGAGTGTTTCTCACGCTCCGTCTCGGCTTCATTCAGCTTCGACGGCTGGGACACGGCTTCGGCGTCACGACGGGACGATACGACGACCCGGACGAGCCCGGAGATGTCTCCCACTTCCAGGCCCTCACCACGGCGCTGTCCGCGACCGTCGGCATCGGAAACATCGCGGGTGTGGCGCTCGCGATTCACTGGGGCGGGCCCGGCGCGCTCTTCTGGATGTGGCTCACCGCCGTGCTCGGCATGGCGACGAAGTACACGGAGGTGAC
>JBBDIW010000031.1:3723-5518 GCA_040880165.1 Gemmatimonadota bacterium
ACTGGATCAGCGGCCTCGTCACCGCGACCGTCGTCGGGCTGGTCATCATCGGCGGAATCAAGCGGATCGGGAAGGTCACCGGCATTCTCGCGCCCATCATGGCGGGCGTGTACGTGCTCGGGGCCCTGCTCATCATCGGCATGAACTACCAGCAGGTCATCCCGGCCTTCGGCCTGATCTTCAGCGAGGCGTTCAGCCCCAGCGCCGGCGTGGCGGGAACCGGGGTCGGTGCCTTCCTGATGACGATGATGTACGGCGTCCAGCGCGGTCTCTTCTCGAACGAGGCGGGGCAGGGATCCGCGCCGATCGCGCACGCGGCCGCGAAGACGGACGAGCCGGTGTCGGAAGGCGTGGTCGCGCTGCTCGAGCCGTTCATCGACACGATCTGCATCTGCACCATGACCGCGCTCGTCATCATCGTGACCGGGGTCTGGGACGACCGCATTCCGACGCAGATCAACATCAGCGCCGGCGCCGTCTCGTACGTGGACGAAGGCAGGACCGGCCGGCTCGGCACGGGGAACCCTCCTCCGGAAATCGAAGTGCGGCAGGGCATCCCGATGGAGGTGGAGGGCTACGGCGAGCTCGCGTGGAACAACGTGCCGGTGGAGGAATTCTTCACCGACCCGGATATGACGATGCCGTTCACGGGGACGATCGTTCCCGGTCGGGGCGTCGCGGTCGATACCCAGGGCCGGGAGTATGGCGCGCTGTACGGAGGTGCGGTGGAAACCGCCGCGCCGCTCACGATGCTCGGCTTCCGCAGGGGGCTCGCTCCCCTGGGCGACTGGGGGCACTACATTGTCCTCTTCGCGGTCCTCCTCTTCGGCGTATCGACGGCCATCGCGTGGAGCTACTACGGGGATCGGTGCGCCTTCTACCTGTTCGGCGAGAAGGCGGTGCTTCCCTACAAGCTCGTCTTCGTCGTGATGCACTTCATCGGCGCCGTGATCCCGCTCGCGGTCGCGTGGACGCTCGGAGACTTCCTGCTCGGGATCGTCATCATTCCGAATCTCATCGCGATCGTCCTGCTCAGCCCGAAGGTGGCCGAGCTGACGAAGAGCTACTTCGAGCGGAAGCCCTGGCTCGAAAACGCGGAAGTCCACCGGCGCGTGCTGGAGGAAAAGCGCAGGAAGACCTCGGGGGAGCGCACGTAGCCTGCGGTCGTCGGGCGGGGCATCCTCACCGGGTGTCCCGCCCGGGCGCCCGTCGCGTCCCATGCCGTCCCGCGCATGCGTCCGCTGCGTCAGGGCGCGTGGGAAAAGGGCGGCGCGACCGCCGGGTCGTCCGGCATCATCTCCCCGTGCCCCTCGATATCCGCCAGCGTGACCGGCCGGAACACGAGGTCGATTCCCAGCCAGAGCGTCTTCGCCCACGGATAGAAGAAGAGCGGCGTGGGGGCCACCAGCAGGAAGAGCGCGTACTTCAGCGTCGTCCACGGTACGTCGGGCCAGGTCAGCACGACGCCGACCAGCGCCCCCGCGACGATCAGCAGCTCCGCGGCGACGAAGTTCACGATGTACCCGCCGATGAAGTAGTCGTCTTCCCCGCGGTCCAGCCGCAGGCGGCACTTCGGGCAGCTCCCGCGCATGACGATCCAGCGCGAGAAGAGTGGACCGCCTCCGCAGTTCGGGCAGCGCCGCCGCAGCGCCCTGAGGACGATGCGCGCGGCGCGGCGCGGCTCGAGCTGGATCGGGTCTTTCTCAGAATCCTTCACACCCTGCCTCCGGGTAGAAATCTTGCTCGTTCGCACGTCATGAAATCTACCGCGTTCCGACACGAAGCGTACCCGTGA
>JBBDIW010000032.1:0-5366 GCA_040880165.1 Gemmatimonadota bacterium
CCGAGGTCAACCAGGTGGTGAACGCCTTCCGCAACGCCTGGTCGGTGCGGGAGCAGACGGGGCGGCCCGCCTCGTCGCTCGGCTTCTCGCTCGGCGGCAGCACCCTGCTCAGTGACCGAATGCTGGGGTACCAGCTTTCCGGCACGCATTCATACGGCAGCAGCGCCAGCCTGGAGCAGCGCCGCGCAAGGGCGGGATCGGGCGGAAGCGAATTCGATCGCTACGACGGGGAATCGGGCAGCTCCAGCACCCTCTGGGGGGGGCTCTTCAATCTGGGATTCGAGCCCGCGCCCCATTCGCGCATCAGCCTGAAGAACAGTTACAACCGCAGCGCCGACAACGAGGCGCGCCTCGAGGAGGGGGTGGACGAGAACACGCGCTCCCGCGTCCGGGTGGAGCGACTGCGCTACGTGGAGCGCTCCGTCCGCTCCACCCAGCTGACAGGGGAGCACCAGCTCGGCGAACGTCAGCGCTTCGACTGGTCGCTCTCGTCCTCGGGAGTCTCCAGGCGGGAGCCGGACCGTTCGGAGTTCGTGACGTGGCTCGACCCCGAGGTCCCCGTCTGGTTCAACGACTTCGAGGGCGCGGTGCGGTCGTTCGCTTCGCTCTCCGAGCACATCCTCGAGGGCGAGGTGAACCACCAGATCGGCTTCGGCGGGCCGAGCCGGCCCCACCTGCTCCGCTTCGGCGGCGGATACCGCGATTCCCGGCGGGACGCGAACAGCCAGGGGTTTCGGATCCAGGCCTACTTCTGGAGCGAGGACGACCCGCGCTGGCAGCAGAGTCCGGAGGAGTTCTTCGACGGGCGCTACGCGGGAGAGGACGACGCCAACTTCCTGCTTTCCAGAGAGCTCTCGGGCGGTTCTTACACCGCGTCGGACCGGCTCGTCTCGGGGTACGGGATGGTGGAGTACGCGCTGACGGACCGCGTGGGACTCCTCGGGGGCGCCCGGATCGAACATTCCGACGTCCGGGTGCTCGCGGAGAACCAGCTCGGCCAGCCCGCGCTCACGGAGCCGAGCTACACGGACGTCCTGCCGGCGCTCACCCTGAACATCGATCTCGCCGAGCGCCAGAAGCTGCGCTTCGCGGCATCGCGCACGCTGGCACGCCCCGAATACAGGGAGCTCGCGCCCATCACCTATCGCGAGGTTCTCGGAGGAGAGCAGGTCATCGGGAACCGGGACCTCGAGCGCACGCTCATCCAGAACTACGACGTCCGCTGGGAGTGGTACCCTGCGGCAATCGAGGTCTTTTCGGTGGGCGTGTTCGGCAAGCGCTTCTCGAATCCCATCGAGCAGCGCTTCCTCGCCCGCTCGGGCACGAACACCCGCACCTTCGAGAACGCGGCGAGCGCGACCAATTACGGCATCGAGCTCGAGGCGGTGAAGGGCCTGTCCTTCATCGCGGAAAGGCTGTCACCGCTGTCGGTCTTCACGAACGTGACGCTGATGCGGAGCTCGGTGGATACCGGCGACGAGGGGGACGAAGCCCGGGCAATGGTGGGACAGGCCCCCTACGTTCTGAACAGCGGCGTCACCTTCAGCGATCCTTCCCGGGCGGTCAGCGCCACGCTCCTCTTCAACGTCGTCGGCGAGCGCATTGTGAACGCGCGCGCATCGGGGACGCAGGTGGACGACGTCGTGGAGCGTCCCCGGAACGTCGTCGACCTTTCGCTCCGCTTCCCCTTCTTCCGGAGTCTTTCGGGAAAGCTGGACGCGAAGAACCTCCTGGATGCGCCGCACGAGATCGTCCAGGGCACGGTGACGCGGGAGTTCCACCGGACCGGAAGGAGCTTCTCCGTCGGCTTCACCTGGACGCCGATGCTGTGACGAAGCCGTGACCCTTTCCTCCGCCTGAATGAAACGTGCGGCCGGTACACTTGATCCGTGGAGTCCGAGCGGGCTCCACGGGAACTCACTAAAGGAGACGAATATCATGCGGTTTTCCTCGAGTCTGCGGACCCTTCTCATCCTCGTTCTGGCGGCGGGTTTCACAGCCTGCGAAGATGACCCCGTATCCCCCGGCAACGGCAACGGCGACGGCGATCCGGTGGACGGGTCGGTCATCACGGAAGACATCACGTCGGACCGCACGCTCTTTGCCGACACCACCTACACCCTCTCGGGCTTCATCAAGGTATCGAACGGCGCCACCCTCACGATCGAGCCGGGCACGACGATCGTGGGCGACTATGACAACCCGGGCTCTTCGCTCTTCGTGACGCGGGGGGCGAAAATCATGGCGGAGGGCACCGCGGACGCGCCGATCGTCTTCACCTCGGAACGCCCGGTCGGCCAGCGTCAGCCCGGCGACTGGGGCGGCGTCATCATCATCGGCAACGGCATCACGAACCGCGGGGCCCCGACCTACATCGAGGGCACGGGCACGGACGACGAAGTGAACCCGTTGCAGGACTATAGCGGCGGCACGGACAACAACGACGACAGCGGCGTTCTGCGCTACGTCCGCATCGAGTTCGCCGGCTTCCCCACCGCGCCGAACGAGGAGCTGAACAGCCTGACGATGGCCGCGGTCGGGCGCGGCACGACGATCGAATACGTTCAGGTCCTGCTCGGGCTGGACGACTCCTTCGAGTGGTTCGGCGGCGCGGTGGACGGACGCTACCTCGTCTCGTACGAGTCCGCGGACGACCACTTCGACGCTTCGGAAGGGTACGTCGGCCGCAACCAGCACCTGATCGCCTTCCAGTCGATCCGGCCCGAGCCCCGTCCGAACCTGGCCGGCGGCGCCGCGTCCGATCCGCAGGGCATCGAGAACGACGGCTGCTGGGCGGAGAACTGCAACGCGGGCGACAACGATCGCGGCTCTTCGCAGCCTTACACGATCCCGGTCTTCGCGAACTTCACCCTGATCGGCGCGCCCGCCGGCGCCTGGGACACCCCTTCGGGCAACATCGGCATGATGCTCCGGCGCGGTGTAGGCGGCCTCTACGTGAACGGAGCCGTGGCGCGCTACGGGCGGGCCGCCGTCAGCATCCGCGGCGAGGACACGAAGGAACGCCTGGACCAGCAGAACCTTGGGCTGCGCAACCTCCTCCTGGCCGAGAACGAGACGGCCTTCCAGCCGGAGGCCCCGGACGCGGGCTTCAACAGCCGACAGTACGAAGTGGACACGACGGCCAACGGCATCGAGCTGTCGGCCTCGACGGCAGCGGCGCTCTTCACCTCGCTTCCGGACAACCCCGGAAGCGCGGCGGACTTCGACTGGTCGCCCGCCGCCGGCTCGCCGCTGGCGACCGGCGGACTGGACGACTTTTCGGGCCTTCCCGAGGCGCTCCGGAACGCAGCCGGAACGTTCGTCACCCCGACCTCCTTCCGCGGCGCGGCCGACCCGGACGGCGCAAAGTGGTGGGAAGGCTGGACCTACTACAACCGCTCGTAGCACCGGGCGTCACCGTCGCTGCCGCGAGGCAGCAGGCGAACGTCGCCGGCGTCCCCCGTGTGGAGGCGCCGGTTTCGTTCATCCGGGCGGGCACGATCGCGCTCCGCGGACGTCGCGCCGCTCCCTTGTCCGCGGGGGCGGAAACGTCCGGCGAATGCACCTCGAACACGAATCCGGGACCTGAAGATGACCCTCGAAACGCACCGTTCGACAGACGCGGCGTCCGCCGCTCCAGGAGGGCCGGAGACGCCCCCATCCCGAGCGGGAACGCGCGCAACGCCGCGTCGCCCGTTCGCCCCCCGTTCCTGCGGCCTCCTTCCGGACGGCTTCCTGCCCGCCGTCCTCCTCCTGGCCGGCCTGCTGCTGGTCTCCGGATGCGAGCAGGCGGGCTCGGACGCCGAGCCGGAGGGCGCGCGGGCCACCCTGGTCGACTCGATCTTCACGGTGGAGGAGGAGATCCGGAGGTTCCGCGAGACGCTGGGTGAGGCTCCCGACTCCCTGCGTCGCGCGGCGCCCGGGCGCGACGCGCTCGTCCTCCGCTTCGTGGCCGCGCTCCAGGCGGCGGACACCGCGGCGCTGGCCGGCCTGGCCCTGGACCCGGCCGAGTTCGCCTGGTTCTACTACCCCGACAGCCGCTACACGCGGCGACCCTACCGGCTGGGCCCCGCACTCGTCTGGTACCAGCTGCAGAACCGGAGCGGACGGGGCCTCACCCGGCTTCTTCGCAGGTACGGCGGCCACGACATGGGATACGTCGCCTACGACTGCCCGGAAGCTCCCGTCACGGAAGGGGAAAGCCGGTACTGGCACGGGTGCGAGATCCTGCACACCGTACCTGACGAGGCGACGGGTGAGCGTGCGGGTGGGAGCGAGCCGGTGCGCATCCGGCTCTTCGGGAGCATCATGGAGCGCGAGGGGCGGTACAAACTGGTGGGGTTCTCCAACGATCTGTAGAAGGCCGCTGAAGCCCCGGCGGGCCGCGTCTCGACGGCGGCGCGGGAAGCTGCTACAGTCGTGAATGACGGTACAGCACAGCCAGAATCCGAAGATGCCCATTGTCTGAGGCGCCGCGCGGGCGGGTCCTCGCGGCATACGCCGCCGTCTATCTCGTCTGGGGATCGACCTACCTCGCCATCCACTTCGCGATCGAGACGCTTCCGCCCTTCCTCATGGCGGGCGTCCGCTTCGTCGTCGCCGGGACGATCCTCTACGGCGTGCTGCGGGTGCGGGGAGCGCCGGCGCCCACGCGCGCGCAGTGGCAGGGCGCCGCCGTCGTCGGGGTCCTGCTCCTCCTGGGCGGGAACGGGAGCGTGGTCTGGGCTCAGCAGCGCGTGCCGTCCGGGATCGCGGCGCTGCTCGTGGCGATGGTCCCGCTCTGGATGGTGCTGATCGATTGGGCGAGGCCCGGGGGGATCCGGCCTCGGGCCTCTGTCCTCGCGGGGCTCGTGCTGGGCACCCTCGGCATGCTGCTCCTCGTGGGACCCGAGAATCTGGCCGGGAGCGGCCGGGTGGATCCGGTGGGAGCCGCCGTGCTGGTGACCGGCTCCCTTTTCTGGGCGGCCGGCTCCATCTACTCCCGCTCCGCGCGGCTCGCCCCCCCCTTCGTGGCGACCGCGCAGCAGCTCCTGGCCGGCGGCGCGGCGCTCCTGCTCTTCGGGGTTCTGGCGGGCGAGCCGGCCGCCCTCGATCTCGCGGCCATTTCCACGCGATCGCTTCTGGCACTGGTGTATCTCATCGTGTTCGGGGCGCTCGTCGGGTATACCTGCTACATCTGGCTGCTCCGGGTAAGCCCGCCCGCCCATGTCGCCACCTACGCCTACGTGAACCCCGTGGTGGCGCTGCTCCTCGGCTGGCTTCTCGCGGGCGAGGCACTGACCGCCCGCTCGGTGACGGCCGCGCTCGTCATCGTGGCGGGGGTCGCGGTGGTCGTGCTCAGGCGCCGGAGGCCGCCCCTGGAGCGG
>JBBDIW010000033.1:0-5297 GCA_040880165.1 Gemmatimonadota bacterium
CGGGTCCGCATCAAGGACATCCGGCACGAAGCGGTCTCGCAGGCCCTCCAGCACTCCCGCTCGCTCTTCCACAAGGCGGTGGAGCGGCGCAAGCTGAGCCGGCTGGACGCCGCGAGGCGGGTGGAGCTCGTCTCGGGAGGCATCGAATACGACGGCTTCGGCACCCTCGACCTGGTGATGGAGGCGGTCGTGGAGCGGATGGACGTGAAGCGCACGGTGCTGGCGGAGGTGGAGGCGCACCTTTCCCCGGAGGCCGTGCTCACCTCCAACACCTCGACCCTCTCCATCGACGAGATGGCGGAAGCGCTCCAGCGTCCCGAGCGCTTCGCCGGAATGCACTTCTTCAACCCCGTCCACCGGATGCCGCTCGTGGAGATCGTGCGGGGAAGCCGCACGGACGCGCGCACCCTCGCGACGATCCACGCGCTGGCGCTCCGCATGGGGAAGACCCCCGTGGTCGTACGGGACGGGCCCGGCTTTCTGGTGAACCGGGTCCTCGCGCCCTACCTGAACGAGGCGGGGCACCTTCTCGCGGAAGGCGCGAGCGTGGAGGAGATCGACGCCGTGGCGCGCGACTTCGGGATGCCCATGGGCCCCCTTCGCCTCATCGACGAGGTGGGAATCGACGTCAGCCGGCACGCCGGTGACGTCCTCCACCGGGCCTTCGGGGCGCGGCTCACCCCATCCGCGCCCCTCGTGGCGTTGGGAGAGTCGGGGCGGCTGGGCCGGAAGGGCGGCTCGGGCTTCTATCGCTACGAGAACGGGAGGGAGAAGGGCGTGGACCCGGAGGTCTACGCCGCGATGGGCGCCACCGTCCCCGCGACGCGCGTCCGGATTCCGGCGGCGGACATCCGGGGCAGGCTCTTTCTGCAGATGATCAACGAGGCCGCGCGGGCGCTGGAGGACGGCATCGTCGCCTCCGCCGGGGAGGCGGATCTGGCCATGATCATGGGCACGGGCTTTCCGCCCTTCCGCGGCGGGCTTTTCCGCTTCGTGGACTGCGAGCACCCCCGCACGGTGATGGACCGCTCCCGCGACCTCCAGGAGCGACTCGGGCCACGGTTCGCCCCCGCGCCCCTGCTCGTCCGGCTGGCCGAGGAGGAGCGCCGCTTCTACGAAGCGTTTCCGGCACCGGCGCCCACGTTCCCCACGGGGAATCGGGGCGACACGACGGACCAGCCCGCGCTCGCCGAATGATCGCGGGAATCGTCCCCGCGTCCGGTGCGTCCAGTCGCATGGGGAGCCCGAAGGCGCTCCTCGACGCGGGAGGACGGAGCTTCCTGGAGCGGGTCGTCGGGGCGCTCGCGACGGGTGGCTGCTCACCCGTCCTCGTGGTCGTGCGCGACGCGCGCTCGCCCGTCGCCGCGATGGCGCGGAAGGTGGGCGCCGAAGTCGTGGAGAACCCCGACCCCTCCGAGGGTCCGATCGGCTCGCTCCGCCGTGCCCTCGAGGCGCTGTCCGCCGGGGACACGGACGCCTGCGTGCTGCACCCGGTGGACCATCCCCTTGTCCGCGGCGAGACGGTTGCGGCGCTCGTGCGGGCATTTCGCGAAGCGTCCGCCTCGACCGCCCCCACGCCGAAGGCGGAGGCATCCGCTTCGATGGCGCCGGCCGACCCGCCCCCCATCGTCGTTCCCACGCTGGACGGGAAGCGGGGGCACCCGGTGCTCTTCTCCGCCCGCGTCTTCCCCGAGCTCATGGAGGACGGGCTGGAGGAAGGGGCGCGGACCGTCGTACACCGTCACCTCGATTCCCTGCTCGAGGTGCCGGTCCGGGACGAGGGGATTCTCGTGGACATCGACACGCTCCCCGAGTATCGCCGCCGCTTCCCCGACGCCTACCGGAAGCGATTCCAGAGCCGGTGAGCGACCCTCGCGCGCCGCTCCGCCTGACCACGGCCCAGGCCGCGGCACGCCTGCTCGCGGCCCAGGGGGCCGGTGTCCCCGCGGCCGTCGTGCTGGTCGTCTCGGACAGCGCGCGGACGGAAACGCACGGCCGCCGCCTGCTCCTCGCGGGCGACGCCGTCACGGGCAGCCTGGGCGAGCGCGAGCTGGACGAACGGGCGCTTGCGCTCGCACGCGAGGCCCTGGAGCGCGACCTCCCCGAGGGTGTGCACGACCTCGTGGAAGACGAGGAGCGCACGGTGCGCGTCTACCTCGAGGTCCACGCTCCTCCCGCGGAGCTCGTCATCGTGGGGGCAGGGCACATCGCGCAGCCGCTGTGCGCGATCGGGGCGCTGCTCGGCTTCCGGGTCCACGTCCTGGACGACCGCCCCGACTTCGCCGTGCGCGAGCGCTTCCCCGACGCCGAGCGTGTCCACCGCGTCGACTTCGCGGACCCCTTCGCGACCCTTCCCCTCGACCGCCGCAGCCACCTCGTCCTCGTGACCCGGGGGCACAAGTACGACTACGAGTGCCTGCGGCACGCCCTCGCAATGGACCCGGAGCCCGCGTACATCGGTATGATCGGGAGTCGTCGGCGCGTGCGCGCCACCTTCGTGCAGCTGATCCGCGAGGGCTTTCCCCGCGAGCGGGTGGCCCAGGTGCGCGCCCCCGTGGGGCTGGACCTGAAGGCGCAGACCCCCGCCGAAATCGCCGTCAGCGTGGCCGCAGAGATCATCCTCCTGCGCAAGGGCGGAAGCGGGCGCCCACTGCGCGACCTGGAGCGCGTGGTGGAGCGCTTCATCCCCGACGAGACCTGAGCGAATCCATGGACAGAAGGGAAGACAGACTGCTGCACGAGGCGCTCGTGGACCGCGTCGCCCGCGGGCGCCGGTGCGCGCTCGCGACCGTCGTCGCGACGAAGGGCTCCACGCCCCGCAAGGCGGGCACGAAGATGCTCGTGGAGGAAGGCGGCGCCCTCGTGGGAACGGTGGGCGGCGGGTGCGGCGAGGGCGAGGTGCTGGAAGCCGCGCGCGAGGTTATCCGCACGCAGACACCGCGGATGGTACGCGTGGATCTCACGGAGGACCTGCTCTCCTGGAGTCCCGCCGTGTGCGGCGGCACGATGGACATCTTCGTGGAGCCGGTGGTGCCCGGCGCTCCCGCGGAAGCCGCCCCGGCTCCGGCGTCTCCAGTTTCGTGACCCCGCCCCCTCCCGCCCCCGCTCCTCCCGAGATCCACATCCACTACCTCCGCCCGCCGGACCGGGAAGAGGTCTTCCATCAGCGGCTCCTGCACGACGGTCCCGAAGGCAAGGTAACGCTCGCCACGGACGTCCCGATCGACCCGCCCGTGGTCATTCACGGGGAGATCGCGCTTGAGCGGGGCGCCTCCGCCGTCTGGACCACATTTCCGGGCCGCTGGCACGACATCGGGCGCTTCCATCGCGCAGACGGCACCTTCACCGGCTACTACGCCAACGTGCTCACCCCCCCGGAGTTCCTGGACGGGGGCGTCTGGCGCACGATGGATCTCTTTCTGGATGTCTGGCTGACGCCGGGGGGGAATGCGTTCCTACTGGACGAGGACCAGCTGGCAGAGGCGGTGCGGCGGGGGTGGATCGATGCCGCGACCGCTGAGCGGGCCCGGGAGGAGGCAGCCGCCATCCTGTCCGGCATCGCGGACGGCAGTTGGCCTCCCCCCATCGCCCGGAAGTGGACGCTGGAGCGGGCGCTTACGACTCTTCCACCACCCGGTGGGCCGCGCAGAGCCGATTGACGTCCACGTAGAGGTCGCGCAGGACCTCGGGCTCCTCGCGCAGACAGTCGATGAGTCTTTCGTACTTGCCGAGCACTTCTCCGGCCACCCAGACCTCTTCGTGGTGGTACGAGCCCTCGTCGACGAAAAGCAGCTGGATCTTCACCTTGTCGTTGCTGTTCACGCGCTCTCCTCGTCCGTGCAATACACTTCGGGACGAACGCGTCCGATCATGGACGCGTCCCACTGCAGCGTACGCGGCCGTTACGGCAGCGCGTTCTCCACCGTTTCCCGAATCGTCTCGAAATCATAGCTCCGGATGCGCGTCGCCATGCCGCCACCCTGACTCAGCATGATCGAGGGCGTGCCGGAGACGCCAAGCTGCTCACCCAGGCGCATGTTGGCTGTGACCACCTCGGCGTGCCTGTCGCTGTTCACGCACGACCTGAACGTGTCCGCGTCCGCTCCGAGCGCCCGGGCGTGCTCCACGAAGATGGAGACCGGATTGGCCGCCGCTGCCCAGCGCGGCTGGTCGCGGTAGAGCGCGTCGTGATACTCCCAGAACAGATCCTGGTCCTGCGCGCACCGCGCGGAGCGGGACGCCAGGAAGGAGTTCCCGTGCTGCGAGAGCGGGAAGTCGTAGTAGACGAAGCGAACGCTGCCGTCCTCGATGTAGCTCATGTTCACCATCGGCTTCACCTGCAGGGCGAAACCGGCACAGCTGGGGCACTGGAAGTCCGCGAACTCGATCATGGTGAGCGGCGCACCCGGATCCCCCATCTCCACGCCCTGCGCCAGTTCGATGAGCCGCGCCGGGTCGTCGATCCCCTCCAGCTCGACCGGCCCCGTGACAGCGCCGCTGCTGGCGTTCGTCGCGATGGAGTATCCGACGATCGCCACGGCGAAGACGGCCACGACACCGAACACGAGACGGAAGCGCTTCATGTCACCCCCACCTGCGTTCTTCTCGCCCCTCACCGCGGACTTGCTCTCTCTGGTTCTCCTGGACACCCTGAATCTCCCTGTCTGACGTTTCGGTTCGTGTCTCGATCAACTCATCAGCACTTCGAGGACGCGCCCGGTCTCCGAGAGGTCCTCGAACGTATGGTCCGCGCCGCAACTCTCCAACTCCCGCATCCCGAAGCTTCCCGTTGCGACCCCCACCGTGCGCGTGCCGCAGTGGCGTCCGCACGCGATGTCGAGCGGCGTATCTCCCACCACGACGACCGCGTCGCCGTCGAAGTCCACACCCCAGTTCTCCGCCGCGCGCCGGATCGCGATGCCCGGCAGGTGGTTGCGCACCTCGTGGTCCGAGCCGAAGCCGCCTACCGCGAAACGGCCCATCAATCCCACGGAGCCCAGCTTCAGGTCCGCGCCGCGCACGATGTTGCCCGTCACCAGCCCCAGGGCGATCTCCCGCTCCGCCTCCAGCGCCGCCAGCGTCTCTGTGACGCCGGGCAGCAGCGTCATCGGAAGCTCCGAGAGCCGCGTCTCGAGCTCTCCCAGGTACTCCGTCCAGAGCGCCTCGAAGCCGTCCTCGATACGCTCCGTCGGCAGTTTGGCCTCCACGAGAAGCTCGCGGGCGATCTGCGGATCCGTCTTTCCCGAGAAGTCGTGCGACTCGATGGGCCCCGCCGTCCCGAAGGTCCGGACCATCGC
>JBBDIW010000034.1:0-1055 GCA_040880165.1 Gemmatimonadota bacterium
GGGCCGTCCGGCAGCCACTCCGACTCCAGGCTCTCCGGCGCGTCCTTGTCCAGCTCGGGCTTGTGGCGGATGGTGCCCGCTTCGAGATCGATGCAGGCGGCGTCCTCGATGTGGAACGTCGTGGTGTACTCCTGGCACATGTGCGCCAGGTGGTTCGTGTTGGACGAATTGTACCCGCCGATCACGATCATCATGTCGGGCGGATCCTGCATCAGCTTGATTACCGCGTCCTGGCGCTCCTGCGTGGCGGAGCAGATCGTGCCGAACGAGCGGTAGGATTCTTCGGCATACGCCTCGCCCTTCCCCTCGACCATCGCCTCGCGCAGTCGGGCGCCGATCGCCATGGACTCGTTCGCGAGCATGGTGGTCTGGTTCGCCACCCCGACCTTCAGCAGGTCGCGGTCCGGGTCGAAGCCTTCCGTCGCCTTCTTCCGAAAGTGTTCCTGGAAGGCCTCCCGCGACAGGCGCTCCGGGCGGCCGGCCACGTAGTCGTACACGAGCTTCGCTTCGTCCATGTCGCGGACGATGAGGTACTTGCCCCCCGGGTGCTTGTTCACCTGCGAGGCCGTGGCGCGAGATTCCTCGTGCGTGTACTTCCCGTGGATCACCGCGGTGAAGCCGTCGCGCGCGTACCCCTCGACGCGCTTCCAGACGTGGAGCACCGACCCGCAGGTCGTGTCGACGAGCACGCACCCGATCTCCTTCAGGCGGGCGAAGTCCTGCAGCGTGACGCCGAACGCGGGAAGCAGGACGACGTCGTCCCCCGTGATGTGCGAAAAGTCGAAGGTCCCCTCGTCGTCCGGAAAGAGGAACTCGATCCCCATCTCCTGCATGCGCTGGTTCACATGCGGATTGTGGATGATCTCCCCGACCAGGTAGATGCGCTTGTCCGGGAACTTGTGGCGGGTCTCGTACGCGTAGTCCACCGCGCGGTCCACGCCGTAGCAGAAGCCGAACTCCTCGGCGAGCCGGACGGTGACGTCGCCGAGAGTCTGCTGGTACCCCTTCGCCCGGATCTGCTCGACCAGGGCCGAATGGTATTCCGCGTCGATGAG
>JBBDIW010000035.1:0-5174 GCA_040880165.1 Gemmatimonadota bacterium
GGCAGACCGGCGCGGCCGCCGACTGCGCGGGCGCGCCCGCGCCCCTGCTGGCCCGCTGCGTCGAGGCCGCGCTGGCCTTCGAGGCCGTGCAGGGCGGCTTCGGGCTCGTGGGCACCGGGGGCGGAAGCGTCTTCCCCGGAAACGCGAGCACATTCGGGCGCCGCTTCGGGTCCCAGCCCCGCACCGGATGGAATCTCCAGCTCTCCGGCGTCCGACTGACGCGCCCGGACGTGACGGGAGAGGGGACGGGGCTTCCGGCCGAGGAGACCGCCACCATCCCGGCCCTTCTGGCGACGGCGGGCATCGGCCTCTTCGACGGCTTCTCGCCCCTCCCGACCGTGGGCGGCGTGCTCGCGGTGGACGGCATCCTGTCGGGCAGTATCACTTTTCCGCGCGGCCCGGGCTTCGGCGACAACGTGTACGGGTACGGGATCGGACTGCGCGTGGGGCTCCTGCGCGAGTCGTTCATGCTGCCCGGTGTCTCGATTTCGACGATGCTCCGCGGATCCTCGACCATCCGGCTGGGAGATCCAGCCCTCGCGCCGCCCGTCGACATGGCCTTCGACGTCTCCACCATCTCCGTCCGGGGCACGGTTGGAAAGGATTTTCTCGTCGTCGGGCTGCTCGGAGGCGTGGGGTACGACCGCTACCGGAGCGACGCCGAGATCGGCGTGCGCGATCCGGCCGCTCCTCCCGGCGGGATCTACCGGATCTCTCCCAGGGGCTTCACGACCGGACGCACCGTCTTCTTCGGCGGCGCCACCATGACGTATCTCGTGGCGCAGCTTTCCGCCGAGGCGGGCTGGGCTACGGGATACGACGACTCCGTGGGGATCGCGCGCGGGAGCTCTCCCGAGGCCTACGACCCGACCGGCGGAACGCCGTTCCTGACGCTCACCGGGCGGCTGACGCTGTGACGCGAATCGCAGCGGTGACACGCATCCCGACTTCGACCCGCAATCGTGGCTCCGGCGTATGCCGCAGCCGCGACGCGCAGCGAAGCCGTGATTACACGGCAGCTTCGACGCGCACCTGAATCTCGAGTCCGTATCCATGGCCATCGACCTCCCCGAGCCGGATCGGGAATACCTGGAGCGGGCCCTCGCCCTGGGACGACTGGGATGGGGCCACGTGCGCGCGAACCCGATGGTCGGCTGCGTTCTCGTGCGCCGTGGGAGCATCGTCGGGGAAGGGCACCACGAGGTGTTCGGCGGCCCGCACGCCGAAATCGTGGCGCTGGAGCGGGCCCGAGGCGCGGCGCGCGGCGCGACTGCTTACGTCAGCCTGGAGCCCTGCAACCACCACGGCAAGACACCCCCCTGCACACTGGCGCTGCGCGAAGCGGGCGTCCGCAAGGTCGTCTACGGCGCCGCGGACCCGGGCGAGACCTCCGGTGGGGGCGGGGATTCGCTCCGCGCGGCCGGCATCGAGGTGCTCGGCCCGGTCTTTCCGGCGGCACGGGCCCGGGCGGAGAACCCGGCCTTCTTTCACAACAAGGAACGGGGCCGGACCTTCGTGGCGCTCAAGCTCGCCGTCACCCTGGACGGCCGGATCTCGGAACGTCCCGGCGCCCGGACGCAGATCTCCGGCCCGGAAGCACAGGAAGAAGGGCAGCGGCTGCGCGCGGGCTTCGGCGCCGTCATGGTCGGGGGGCGGACGGCGGTCACGGACGACCCGCTGCTGACCGTGCGCGGACCGATCCAGCCGACCACGCCGCCGGTGCGCATCGTGGTGGACGCGGAAGCGGAACTTTCGGCCCGCGCCGCCCTCTTCCGGGACGTGAAGCACGCGCCCGTGCTCGTCTTCGTGGCCGACGACGCGCCGGACGAGAGGACGGCGCCGCTTGAGCGGGCGGGGGCGGTGGTGCACCGGGTTCGGCCCACGGTGGAAGGCATCGACCTGGAAGCCGTCCTCGACGCCTGCTGGGAGCGACGCATTCATTCCCTCTTCTGCGAAGGCGGAGGGCGGCTCGCGACGTCCCTTCTGAACGCGGGGCTCGTGGGACGCCTCTATCTCCTGCTCGCCCCCTCCGCGCTCGGTCCCGCCGGAGTGGCCGGATTTCCGGGTCCCTTCACCGGTGACGCCTGGCGCGGATGGCGGCCGGTGGAGACGCGACCGCTGGGTCGCGACGTCCTCGTCGCCTTCGACAGGGAACCGTGACGCCCATGGAACCCGCCCCGCGCCTATTCAGGAGAAGCTGATGTTCACGGGAATCATCGAGGACGTGGGAGTGGTGCGCGCGGTGCGCCCCGTGGGGAGCTCGCGAGAGATTACGCTCCTCGCGCCGGCCTTCGAGGGACTGCTCCCGGGCGATTCCATCGCGGTGGACGGCGCCTGTCAGACCGTGGTCCGCACCGTCGAAGGAGGCTTCGTCGTCGAGTCGATCGGGACGACACTCTCCCGCACGACCCTTGGAGGGTACCGCGAGGGCACCCCCGCCAACCTCGAGCGGGCCATGCAGCTGGGGGGGCGCCTGGATGGCCACCTCGTCCAGGGCCACGTGGACGGAGTGGGAGAGTTGCTGGCGGTCCGCGAGGAGGGAATCTACCGCCTCATGGACTTTCGCATCCCGGAGGCCATCTTTAGACAGACGATTCTGCACGGCTCCATCACGCTGAACGGCGTGAGCCTGACGGTCAACGCGCTCACCGAGCCGGACCGGGTCCAGGTCGGGATCATCTCCTTCACCTGGGAGCACACGAATCTGAGCCGGCTCCAGCCCGGTTCGCCCGTCAACGTGGAGGGCGACCTGATCGGCAAGTACGTAGGCCGACTGCTGGAGCCGAACGCTTCCGCCGCGGACGCCGACGCAGAGGCGTCCGGCGACACGGAGCCCGGGGAAGATCCGGGCGCCACAAACTGAGGAAAAGCGAGTCATGGCGATAAAGAGCATGGCGGCCTTCGACAAGGTCGAGGACGCGCTGGAGGACATCCGGCAGGGCAAGATGGTCATCGTCGCGGACGACGAAGACCGCGAGAACGAGGGGGATCTGGTGTGCGCCGCCGAGGCGGTGACGCCCGAGATCATCAACTTCATGACCACCTACGCACGCGGGCTCATCTGCGCCGCACTCTCGCAGGAACGGGCCGACGAGCTCGAGCTCCCGCTCATGACCGAGAACAACACGGATCCTCAGGGCACGGCGTTCACGGTCTCCGTGGACGCGCACCGGCGCTTCGGAGTCACCACCGGAATCAGCGCGGCCGATCGCGCCAAAACCGTGCAGGTCCTCGTGGACCCCGAAACGAAGCCGCTCGATCTGCGCCGCCCGGGCCACATCTTCCCGCTCCGTGCGCGGGCGGGGGGCGTGCTGCGGCGCATCGGACAGACCGAGGCGGCCGTGGATCTCTCCCGCCTGGCCGGCTTCCAGCCCGCCGGCGTCATCTGCGAGATCCTGAACCCGGAAGGCGACATGGCGCGCCGCGGCGACCTGGAAGTCTTCGCGAAGGAGCACGGGCTCAAGTTCATCACCGTCGCCCAGCTCGTCTCGTACCGCCTGACGCAGGAGCGTCTCGTCGAGCGCATCGCCGAGGTCGCGCTCCCCACGCACCACGGCGATTTCCGTCTGATCGGCTACCGGAACCTGATCGACGACCGGGAGCACGTTGCGCTCGTAAAGGGAGAGATCGCCGGGGAAAAGGACATCCTCGTGCGCATGCACTCGGAGTGCCTCACCGGAGACGTATTCGGCTCGATGCGTTGCGACTGCGGCGAACAGCTCGCGGCGGCGATGGAGCAGATCCACGAGGAAGGCAAGGGCGCGATCGTCTATCTGAAGCAGGAGGGGCGCGGGATGGGGCTCGGAAACAAGCTTCGCGCCTACGAGCTCCAGGACGAGGGGCAGGACACGGTGGAGGCGAACGAGAGCCTGGGCTTCAAGCCGGACCTGCGCGACTACGGCATCGGCGCGCAGATCCTCCTCGACCTGGGGCTGACCACCATCCGCATCCTCACGAACAACCCCCGCAAGATCGTCGGACTGGACGGCTACAACCTGCATGTGACCGGACGCGAGCCCATCCACGTCGAGCCGGGCAAGTTCAACGCGAAGTATCTCGCCACCAAGCGCGCCAAGCTGGGGCACCTCTGATCACGCGGAGCCGAAGCTCCACCGGCCGGGCACCATGAAGACATCCACCGACGAATTTCATCCGGAGCTGAACGCCTCGGGGAAGCGGTTCGCCCTTCTCGTGTCGCGCTTCAACGCCGAGATCACCGAGCGACTGCTGGAGGGCGCACGCGGCTGCCTCCTCCGGCACGGCGCGGACGAGGCGAAGATCGAGGTCGTGCGGGTTCCGGGCGCGTGGGAGCTCCCGCAGGTCGCGGCACGGCTCGTGGGGTTCGGACGATTCGACGCCGTCGTCGCGCTCGGCTGCGTCATCCGCGGCGAGACCTCGCATTACGACTTCGTGGCGGGGGAAGCCTCGTCGGGGCTGGGGGCTGTGGCGCGGCAGTCGCCGGTGCCGGTCCTCTTCGGCGTCCTGACCACGGACACGGTCGCCCAGGCCGACGCGCGCTCGGGCGAGGGGGGCGGGAACAAGGGGTGGGAAACCGCTCTCGCCGCGCTCGAGCTCGTCGCCCTCTACGGGAGGCTGCGATGACGCCCCGTCAGGGGGGCGAGTCGCCCGCGGACGAGGGGAGCGCCCCGGTGGACCGGTCGCGGGCGCGCGCCTGGATCCTCCAGGTGCTCTACCGCTGGGAAAGCGACGAGAAGGGCGGCAATCCGCAGCCGATCACGCAGGTTGCCGAAGAGACGTTCGCGACCCGGGTGGTCGCGCGGCGGCGCCAGCCGTACGTGCTGCGGGTCGCCCGCGCGCTCCAGGACAACTTCGACGAGGTGGACGGACGACTGCGCGACTCGCTGGACAACTGGCGGCTCGAACGGCTCTCCAGCATCGACCGCGCCGTCCTCCGACTGGCGGCGACGGAAATGCTCTTCCTGGACGACGTGCCTCCGCGCGTCTCCATCCAGGAGGCGGTGAGGCTCGCGGAGCAGTATGGTGGCGAGGAGTCCGGGCGCTTCGTGAACGGCGTCCTCGATGCCCTCTTCAAGAGCATGGCCGCTCGCTAGAGCCGGACAACGTGAGAATCCTCATCGTCAACTGGCTCGATCGCGAGAACCCGGCGGCGGGCGGCGCCGAGATTCACCTCCACGAGACCTTCGGCCGGCTCG
>JBBDIW010000036.1:0-2944 GCA_040880165.1 Gemmatimonadota bacterium
CGCTCGTAGCAGAAGTCGATGTCGATATCCGGCATCGAGATCCGCTCGGGGTTCAGGAAGCGCTCGAAGAGGAGGTCGAACTCCAGCGGGTCGAGATTCGTGATCCCCAGCGAATACGCCACGATGGAGCCGGCGGCCGAGCCCCGGCCCGGCCCCACCGGAATGTCCTGCTCGCGCGCCCACGCGATGAACTCCCAGGTGATGAGGAAGTAGCCCGCGTACCCGGTCTGGAGGATGACGTCCAGCTCGTAGTCCAGCCGCTCCTGCACCTCCGCGCTGAGGGGGGCGCCGTAGCGCTCTTCCGCCCCCTTCGTCGTGATGTGCACGAGGTAGGCGTCCTCGTTGTCGAACGTCTCCGGCAGCGGGAACTCAGGGACGTTGTAGGACTTGGAGAACGAGAGATCCACCTCGTCCGCGATGCGGAGGGTGTTCTCGATCACGTCCGGCCGGTCGGGGAAGCGCTCGGCCATCTCGACGTGGCTCTTGAAGTAGAGCCCGTCGTCGTAGTGCATCCGGTTCGGGTCCGAGCGGTCCTTTCCCAGCCCGATGCAGAGGAGGACGTCGTGCGCCTGGTGGTCCTCGTGCTGCAGGAAGTGGGCGTCGTTCGTCGCCACGACGGGCAGCCCGATGTTCTCCGCCAGCGTGAAGACCTTCGAGTTCAGCTCCTTCTGCCCCTCGGAGTCGTGCGCCTGCACCTCCAGGTAGTAGCGCCCGTCGAAGGTGTTCGCGTACCACTCGGCGGCCTCGCGCGCGCCGCGCTCGTCGTCGTTCATCAGGTGCCGCGACACTTCCCCGGCCAGGCAGGCGGAGGTGACGATCAGCCCCGCGCTGTGCTTCGCCAGGACCTCGCGGTCCAGGCGGGGCTTGTGGTAGAACCCCTCCGTGTACCCGATGGACGAGAGCTTTACGAGGTTCCGGTAGCCCTGGAGATCGCGGGCGAGCAGGACGAGGTGGTAGTACGCCCGCTCTCCCTGGCCGGAGCGGGTGCGGTCACGCCGGTCGCCCGGTGCGACGTACGCCTCCATCCCGATGATGGGCTTGATGCCCTGCTTGCGCGCTTCCTTCTGGAAGGTCCACGCGCCGAAGAGACAGCCGTGGTCGGTGAGCGCCAGCGCCGGCATTTCCAGCTCGTTCGACTTGCGGACGAGGTCGGAGATCCGGTTGGCGCCATCGAGGAGGGAGAATTCGGAGTGGGTGTGAAGGTGTACGAAGCTCATCCGCAGCGGAAAGAGTCAAGGATCGTCTGGAGCTGGATCATGTACTCGTACTTGTCCTTGCCGGGCGCGAAGAGCCAGGCGTCGAGAAGGTACTCGCGGTTCTGCGCGGGGCAGCGGAGGACGCGCGTGATGAAAGGTCCGGCGGCCGGCCACGCCCCCGGAGGGCTCTGCCAGATCGCCTGAAGCTGGTAGCCTTCGTTGTCGCCCAGCCGGATCTGGCGGAAGTCGGACATGGACAGATCGACGGCCTGCGGATCACGGTAGTAGTTCTCCACCAGCTCCGCCCGCCGCTCCAGGACCTCCTCCTGGTCCAGCTCCCCCGGCGTGATTTCCCTCCAGCGCACCGCGATCTCGCGGATCAGCTCCGACGGGTCCGGGTTGTCGTTGCGGAACTTGTAGACGGAATCCTGCACATCCCAGCGGTAGACTTCCGGGAGCATGAGCGAGAAGCCGGCGTTGTCCCGCAGCTCGCGCGCCAGCGTCGTGTCCCGCCCGCTCACGTACATGCGGCTCAGGACGAACTCGCGGTACTGGCTGTTGAGGAGCGTTCCGAGCGAGTCCGCGACCTGCGCGACGGGCGCCTGCGGCGCGTCCCCGGCGCCGTCCGGCAGGAGGACGATGGTCACGAGCTGGCCCCGCGCCCAGACGTTGTTCGCCTGCAGGACCTGTGGGGGCGAGAGCTCGGGCCGGCCGCGGACCTCGTCCAGCGCCTCCGCGACCCACGGGTCATTCGCGGTCCCGATGACGAGCACCTGGCGGAAGATGTTGAGCCGGGACCAGTTCGCCTCGCGCGGGTCCTGCTGGGTCAGCTTGAGCGTCCGCTCGTCGCGCACCGTGACGATGCGGGGCTCGAGCGTCTCGAGGATCTGCTCGCCGGCCGCGTCCCAGAGCTCGTTCGTCGCGCCCACGATGATGCTGTTGGCCTCGCCGTACGCCTGCGTCTTCTCGCACCCGAGGGCCGCGAGCAGCGCCAGGGGAAGAACGAACCAGAGCAGGACACGCACCATGAAGCGGGGTCGCGCGTCGTCCCGCGGGACGGCGCGGGCGGCACGCGCCGCCCGGGGGCGGTGCGTCCGGTGATGGACGGAGCCGTCGCGTTCCGGGTCGCGGTGCCGAAGGGGTCGTTCCATCATGATTCCCACCTGGAGGAAAAATCGATTCGGAGGACGTGCAAGGTACTTCCGGACATGGAATGCGGGCAACGCCGACGGCCGGCCTCGGCGCGTCTCCCGTCCTCCATCTTTCACCCGGATCGGTGCCGGGAGGTCCTTCCGGCGCGGGAGCGTGTCGACCGTGCGGCGATCTCACCGGCGGCGCGGGAACCTCACCGGCGACAGGGGATACCGCTCCCGCATGCCCACTCCTCCGGGTTCTCACGCGGATGCGTCCGCCGCCGCGGGCCGCGGCGCGCACGGCCACGAAGCGCATGCGCACGACCACGGCGTGCATGGCACGCACGCGCACGTGCACATGCCGCGCGGGCCGGAAGCGGGCCGGCGACTCAAGATCGTGCTGGTGCTCGCGTCGGCGTTCGTTGCCGTCGAAGTGGTCGCGGGGCTGCTGTCCGATTCCCTCGCGCTCCTCGCGGATGCGGGGCACACCTTCACGGACATCGGGGCGATCGCGCTCTCGCTGGTCGCGATGCGTCTCGCGCTCCGCCCCGCCAGCCCGGAGAAGACGTTCGGCTACGTCCGGATGGAGATCCTCGCCGCGCTCGTGAACGGAAC
>JBBDIW010000036.1:3044-5137 GCA_040880165.1 Gemmatimonadota bacterium
ATCGACGACCCCCGGCACCAGCGGCCGGTGCTGGACGAGATCAACCGGAGGCTCGCCGAGTCCGGAATCGAGCACGTCACCTTTCAGCTCGAGCCGCGTCGGCTCTACCAGATTTCCGATCCGCTCGAGGGCAGCGACGCGCAATGACACCGCTTGACAACCACCGGCGCCGGTTTACCTTGGCCGAAAATGGGGGCGATGTCCCTCTTTCCGCGGCAGGGCCTACTGCAAATGGGGAGGATCAGATGAAGGAGGGCTCGGTCTGGCTCGAAGACGAAGAGCGCCGGACGACGGTGATCGTCGCGCTCGACGACGACCTCGACGAAGACGACTGGGATGACGAGGAGTGGGAAGAAGACGACGACGAGGAAGACGACGACCTCGATGACGATGACGATGACGACGACTGGGAAGAGTGGGAGGAGGAGGAAGACGACGCGGAGGTCTTCGAGCGGAAGAAGCCCCCGTCCTGGGACTGACGTCGCACGATGATCCGGTCGCCGCGGGGCGCTGTTCCCGCAGGTGCTCCGCGGCACCGGCCTGTTTCTTCGAAAGACCTCTCCGCTCTGCCCGCCCGGCGCCCCCGCTGCGGCAGCCACCCGCGCCTCCCGTTCTGAAGCACCCGCGTGGCGCGGGCACCCTTCCGTTTTCGCCCTGCCCTCCGGTTCGATGACGACTTCCGGCTCTGTACCCGAAGAGTATTGATCCCCGCTTCAACCCTCGCCGTGCGAGCAGCCTCCGGCTCTGTATGCGGGAAGTGTTGGTCCACGGGTACACTCGAAACACCCGCTTGCCGTGGCGGCTTCGACCTCTCCTGCGAAGCGCGCTGCCCCTCGCTGCCGGATGCTGCCCGAGCCGACCCTCCGGCTCTGTATGCGGGAAGTGTTGGTCCTCTGTCTTTCCCGCGTGCCGCAGTGGCCTCGGACCTCATGTGCGAGGTGGGTCGACCCTCGACTCCGGACGTTGGTCCATCCACCCTCCGGCTCTGTATGCGGGAAGTGTTGGTCCTCGAAGACGTCCTCCGCCCGAGCGCCTCCGGCTCTGTTCGCGAAACGTGCTGGTCCTTGCATCCGGACTCTGCTCGAGCGTGCTCCGGGCTGATGCCGAGGGAGCTCCGGTTCCGGACGAGGAGTTGGCTGCGTCGGGCCACGACGGCACGAGGGAGCCCGCCGGTTCGGCCGCCGGCAGACTGGGCGGGCCCGGCGGTCCGGCGGCGGGCAGCACGGGCAAACCGCCGATCCGGCTACCAACACTCTTCGCGAACAGAGCGGGAGGGAGAGGGAATTGGTCGTGGTCGCGGCGCGGCGCGGGAACACCTTCCACTCGGATCGAATAGTAGTCCGGCGCCAGGAGAAGAGCGTTCCCCCGAGCCTTGAGGAAGAATCGATGACGAGGATCGCGGTTTCAGCGGGTCGCGACCACGCGAGCCGGTGGAGGTTTGCGCCGGTGGTCGCGATGCTGCTGCTGGCTGGATGCGCGTCGGCCGGAGGGGGTAGCGCGACGGTCGCGGAACGCGGCATCGCCGACGGTGACGATGCGTGGACCGCGGGAGCGGAAGGGACGCGCGGGGAGGAAGGGGTCGGCGTGCCGGAGTACCGGGTCTACGTCGCCAACGAATCCTCCGACATCATCAGCCGGGTCGTGTTTCGCCCGGGTGGCGGCGGGGGCGCGGAGGCCGTGGTCGAGTCCGAGATTCCGGTCGGGGTGATGCTGACGGACAGCGACGGCGCGCACGGGCTGATCGTCTCTCCGGATACCGAATACTTCTATGTTACGCTCGCCCACGGGACACCGGACGGTTCCCTCTGGAAGTTCCACGCGGGACCGGACACGCTGGCGGGGCGGACGACGCTCGGGCGCTTTCCGGCCAGTGTCGGGACGACGCCGGACGGGCAGTTCGTGATCGTCGGGAACTTCAATCTGCACGGGGAGATGGAGCCGTCGGACGTCTCGTTCGTCTATGCGCCCACCATGACCGAGGTCTCCCGGATCACGACCTGCCTCATGCCGCATGGAAGCCGGGTGAATGTGGCGGGAACGAGGCAGTATTCGGTGTGCATGCACTCGGACCAGCTCGTGGAAGTGGACCTGAC
>JBBDIW010000037.1:0-2749 GCA_040880165.1 Gemmatimonadota bacterium
AGATCCAGAACTACCGCGCGATGAACAACATCCGGGTGACGGCGGGAGACGTCGAGGCCGCGGGAGCGCTCATCGACACGGCGATCGGAGCGGGCGCGAATCGGGTCGCCAGCCTGGGCTTCGAAGTCCGGGACCGCGAGCCGCTCCGGGCCGAGGCGCTTCGGATGGCGGTGCAGAAGGCCGAGGCGGAGGCGCGCACGATCGCCGAGGCGCTGCGCGTGACGCTGGGACCGCCGCTGGAAGTTCGGGGCGGGGCCGAGTACCAGCCCATGTACCGCCAGGAGATGGTGCTGATGCGGAGCGCCGACGCGACACCCATCGAGGCGGGAGCGCAGACCGTCTCGGCGAACGTGACGATCCGGTACCGCCTGGGAGGAGCGTCCCGGTGAGGGGCAGGGGAGGCATCGACGGCATGCGGCAGGAGGCAGGGCCGGTGCGGAGCCTGCTCGGGAAGGGGTGGGCCGAGACGGATCCCGAGGCGGCGAACCCGAAACTGAGGGGCCGCACCTACGGGATTCCCTTCGACACCGTCTGGCGGTGCACGCTCGAGCTCGTCACGGAACGCGGCCGATGGACGATCATGCGGAACGACGACGAGGCCGGGATCATCGAGGTCATCGTCGAAACCTTCGTCTTCCGCTTCGTCGACGACGTGCGCATCTCGATCACGCTCGACGAGAACGGCCAGACGCGCGTGGATGTCGCCTCGTCCTCGAGGAAGGGGAGGGTCGACTTCGGGACGAACCGCCGACGGATCGGTCGCTTCCTGCGAGACCTCGACCGGCGGCTGGAGAGGTAGCGCCCCTCCTGTGTCCTACGAAGCGCTGGCCTCCCTCGGGGGCTCGTCGAGCGCGACGGGGCGGTCGGCGTAGCGGATGAGCTGGTCGCCCTCGCTGCGACCGATGACAGCTGCGGCGGCGAGGTCGCCGGTCACGTTGACCGAGGTGCGGATCATGTCGAGGATCCGGTCCACGCCGAGGATCAGCGCGATGCCGGCCTGGACGTGCGCTCCCAGCCCCACCGAGTTGAGCACGATGATCAGGGTGATGATCCCCGCGCTCGGCACGCCCGCGGCCCCGATGGAGGCCAGCGTCGCGGTCAGCACGACGATCAGCTGCTCGGGGATCCCCATCGGGATCCCGTAGATCTGCGCGATGAACATCACCGCCACCGCCTGGTAGAGCGCGGTGCCGTCCATATTGATCGTGGCGCCCAGTGGCAGGACGAAGCTGGACACCGACTTCGAGACGCCCAGCTCCTCTTCCGCGACCTCCATCGTCACCGGCAGGGTGGCGCTCGACGACGAGGTGGAAAATGCGACGAGCGGGGCACCGGCGATCCGCCGGTAGAAGTAGATCGGGTTGAGCTTCGCCGCGAAGCGGATGAGCAGCCCGTAGGTGACGAAGGCGTGGATCAGCAGCCCGGCCACCACGACCAGCGAGTACATGAGGAGACTCTGGAGCAGGTCGATGCCGAAGCGCGACACGACGGCGGCGATCAGCGCGAAGACGGCGTACGGCGCGGTCTTCATCACCCAGTCGATCACCACCATCGACGCCTCGTTCACCCCCTCGAAGAAGGTGATCACCGCGTCGCGCTGCTTCGGGGCGATGACGCTGATGGCGGCGCCGAAGATGATCGTGAAGAAGATGAGGGGGAGGAGATCCAGATTCGCGGCCGCTTCGACCGGATTCCGGGGGATCATGTTGAGCAGCGTCTCCACGACGGAGGGCGCTTCCTCCGCGAGCACCATGCGGTCCGCGGCCTCCCCCTCGAACTGCGCGGAGAGCGTGTCACGCGTGTTCGGGTCGATGCCGGATCCGGGCGTGAAGACGTTCGAGATCCCGAGCCCGATCGTCACGGCGATGGCCGTCGTGAACATGTAGAATCCGACGGTCTTCCCGCCGATGCGCCCGAGCTTGCGCAGATCCCCGAGCGACGCCGTTCCCACCATGAGGCTGGCCACCACCAGAGGGATCACGATCATCGTGATCAACCGGATGAAGGCGGTTCCGATCGGCTCCAGGGCGATGAGGAAGTCTCGAAGCCAGACGATGTCCAGCAGATTCGCGAACATGCCGACGACGCCACCGGCCACGAGGCCGATCAGGATTTTGGTGTAGAGCTGCATCGAGTGACCTTCAAGGGAAGGAAGTGCATTGGAAAGCGCGAGGAAAGTATTTGGCGCGTCCCGACACGGCAAGTCGCTCCGGTTCTTCCCGCCCGGCCGTGGAACCCGTGGTGCCGGTAGCAGGAGCCACTGTACTTCTTCGGGGAACCTTCCGTGTCCCCCTCTGTTCTGCAACGAACCTCCGACTCGGGACACCGGCCCTCTGGCGGCCGCGCCGCTCACTCTGATACGATGCCTGCCATGATTCGATCCACTGCCTGTCTGATTGTCGTCGCCCTGTTCGCCGCCTGCTCCGGAGAAGGCACGTCCGCCGGAAGCGCTTCCGACGGCCGCGCCGGGGAAGCCCCTCCCGAGAACGCCGTCCAGGGGGAGGAGTACGAACGCGAGATCGTCTTCACGAGCACCCAGGGAGACAGCACGTTCATGATCCCCTGGCTGTTCCGTGCCCGCACCCGCACCGCGACCGGGCCCGGGACCGAAACGGCAGCCGCGTCCGACGCCCGGGCCGGGGCGGGCGCCGCCGGGACCGGCTTCGGCGGTGGCGTCCAGCGCGAAGCGCGCGCGCTCCTGTCGCGGAGCGGTGCGTGGGAGCCGTTCTTCCACGAGCGCTGGGAGGGG
>JBBDIW010000037.1:2849-5062 GCA_040880165.1 Gemmatimonadota bacterium
GCTCCTGTCGCGGAGCGGTGCGTGGGAGCCGTTCTTCCACGAGCGCTGGGAGGGGCCCTCGACGCGGACGCCCTGGCGCATCATCCCGCGGCCGCCGCTCCGGCTCGTGGTCGGGGAGAACGACGCGCTCGACCGGCTCATCTTCCGAGACGGCGCCCGTGAGCTCGAGGTCCTCTTCGGCGAGACGGTGACGGAATGGGCCGGCGCGCGCGGCGAGATCTTCCGGCTCCAGGAAGGCGCGGTCATCCTCGGGAACCAGCAGCTGGGCGGGATCCTGCTGGACATCGCCAGGGCGCGCCACGTCGGAGACGCTCCTGCGGGCGACTGGGCCTTTCTCGTGAGCGACGGCGGTTTCCGGCTCTTCCTGGACGACCCCGGCGGACGCGGCGGGGAATCCGGCCGCTACCGGGCCTGGACGCTCTCCGGCTCGAGCGAAGTACAGTGGCCCGCGGTGGACGTCGAATGGACGGAGGTGCGGGCATTCGAGCGCGCGCGCCGAGACGTGCCGTACGCGTGGAGCTTCGCCTCCCGGGACCAGCTGCTGCGGGGAGAGCTGACCGTCCGCACCGCGCACCTCTCGGTCGGCGAGGGACCGGGACCGCTTCTTCCCGTGGACGCTCTCTACGAAGTGCGGGGAAGCGTCTACATTTCGGGAGCGACCCACGACGTCCGCGGGCTGTTCCGCCACGTGCAGCCCTGACCCGTCTCCGGCCCCCCACATCATCATCGTGTCGAACGAGCTCATCCGCGCACTGCTCACGATCGCCTTCGGCGCGCTCGCGGGCGGGCTGACCAATACCGTCGCCATCTGGATGCTTTTTCACCCGTACACGCCCCCCCGGATCGGGCGCTGGCGGCTGGGGATACTCCAGGGGGCGGTACCCAAGAACCAGGGGCGCCTCGCTTCGGCGATCGGCCGCACCGTGGGCGGAAAGCTGCTGACGGAAGAAGACCTCACCCGCATCTTCGCGGATGTGGAGTTCCGGCAGGCGTTCGACGAGCGCCTGAGCGGCTTCCTGCAGGCGCTGCTGGACCGGGAGCGGGGGTCGCTGAGGGAGATGATTCCGGACTCGTCGCTTCCCGAAGTCGAGAGGATCCTGGAGGAGATCCTCGAGAAGGGCGCTGAGCGGGTGGAGGCATACCTCGCCACCGACGACTTCCGGAATTCCGTGGAGCGGCGGGCGAACGAGCTGGTGGCGGCGATCGCGGACGAACCGGTCGGAAACCTGCTCACCCCGGCCCGCGAAGCGGCGCTCACCGCCGCGGTGGACGAGTGGCTGAGCGGAGCCGTGGGCAGCGACGGCTTCCACCGGGCGGTGGACGACTATCTCGCGCGCGGCTCCGAGCGTCTGCTCGCTCCGGAGCGCACCTTCCAGGACATCCTTCCGGCCGGTCTCGTCACGTCTGTCGAGCGGGCGATCGCGGGCTACCTGCCGCTCGCCATCGGGCGATTCAGCGCACTCCTGGAGGACCCCGACGCCCGTGCGCGCTTCGAGACGACGATCCGCGAGCTGCTGCACCGCTTTCTGCGCGACCTCCGGTTCCACCAGCGGGTGGTGGCGCGGCTCATCGTCAACGAAGAGACGGTGGATCGCGTCCTGAAGACGGTGGAGGCGGAAGGCGCCGAGCGGATCGCGGAGATGCTGCAGGACCCGGCCGTGCAGGAAGCGATGGCCCGGGGGGTCAACGACGCTATCGTGGAGTTTCTGCGGCGCCCGGTGACCCAGGTCCTGGGCGAACCGGACGATCCGAACATCATCGAGGCGCGGGGAACGATGGCCGGGTGGGCGGTCGGGATGGCGCGCGACCCCGCCACGCGCGAGTTCCTCGTAGAGAAGCTGGACCTCGCCCTGACAAAGGCGAGCGAGCGGACGTGGGGGGAGCTGTTCTCGAAGGTGCCCCCGGAGCGCGTGGCCCGGATCGCGGTGTCCGCGGCACGCGGCGAGGCCGCCGGCAGGATCGTCCGCGAAGCCGGCCGCCGCTCTCTCCAGGCGCTCCTCGACCGCCCTATCGGAAAACCGTCCGTCTGGCTCCCGCACGACGCCCCGGAGCGGCTGGAGGCCGCAATCTCGGATCCGCTGTGGGGGTGGCTCCAGACGCAGGTGCCGGAGGTCGTGCAGCACCTGGACGTGGCCCGGCGGGTGGAAGACAAGGTGCTGCACTTCCCCATGCAGAAGATGGAGGAGCTCGTCCGCAAGGTCACGGACCGGGAG
>JBBDIW010000038.1:0-1019 GCA_040880165.1 Gemmatimonadota bacterium
GTGGTGGAGGGGCGGCCGGTCTACATCGGCGACTGGTCGGCGGCGCGGATCGAGGCGATGATCCCCGATCTGACAGGGGCGATCGTCCTCACCCACCAGCCTCAGACGGTGTTCACGCGCGAGGACCGGCCGCAGCCTACGGAGTTCGACGAATTGGTGCGCACCGGCGCGCCGCGCCGCGCCAGCGGGGAAACGGGTGAGAGCCGGACGCCGCTCGGCACCATGCGGGAGCTCCTCCAGGAGGCCGGCGCGGCCGCAATGCTCCGACCCTCCCGGGGCGAGCACGGCACCGTGTACGTGCTGGGGAACCGGAACCACCCGGACGACGCGGTTCCCTCTCTCGTCCTCGCCGCGGAGCAGTACAACATGCTCGTACGGATGCTCCGTGCCGAGCTTCCCGTGGAGCTGCGTGTAGAGATTCAGTCGCGGTATCACGAAGACGACCCCCGGAGTCACAACGTCATCGCCGAGCTGCCGGGCGCGGATCCGGAGCTCCGGGACGAGATCGTCCTGATCGGGGCGCACCTCGACTCGTGGCACACCGCGGCCGGCGCGACGGACAACGCGGACGGCGTGGCGTCCGCGATGGAGGCGATGCGGATCCTGGTTTCCCTTGAAACCCCCCCGCGCCGGACCATCCGGATCGCCCTCTGGGGAGGCGAGGAACAGGGGCTGCTGGGATCGCGCGCCCACGTCGCGGAGCACTTCCCCGAAGGCTCCAGAGGAAACGAAGCCGTTTCCGTGTACTTCAACGACGATCCCGGCACCGGCCCCACCTACGGCTTCTACATGGAGGAGAACGAGGAGGCCAAGGAGATCTTCGATGCCTGGCTCAAGCCCTTTGTCGGAATGGGCGCGCGGCGGAACGTGATCCAGGGAATTCCGAGCACGGACCACCTGAGCTTCACCCGCGCGGGGATCCCCGCGTTCACCGCGATCAAGGAATACGAGAACTACGACACCCGCACCCATCACACGAACGCCGATCATTTCGAGCGGGTGCGGGCGGCCGATCTCCG
>JBBDIW010000039.1:0-5018 GCA_040880165.1 Gemmatimonadota bacterium
TCCTCCAGGCGGATGCCCCGCTCGCGGGCCAGCGCTTCCAGCGCCTCGAAGCGCCGGCGGAACTTGACGTTCGCCTTCTCGAGCGCGAGCGACGCGTGCACTCCCGCAAGCCGGCTCAGGTTGACGACCGAGAAGAGGAGGTCCCCCAGCTCTTCCTCCAGCGCCTCGGGGGTGTCGTCGCGGAGCGCTTCCCGCACCTCCTCGACCTCCTCGACCACCTTGTCGAGCGCGCCCCCGGTGTCGTCCCAGTCGAAGCCGACCCCGCTGACCTTCTCCTGCATCCGGTGCGCCTTGAAGAGCGGGTCGAGTCCCCCGGCGAGCCCCTTCAGAACGCCTTCTCCCTCCTTCCGCTCGCGGGCCTTCAGCGTCTCCCACTTCTCGCGCTCGCCGTTTCCGAAGAGATGCGGGTGGCGGCGCTTCATCTTGTCTTCCAGGCGCGTCGTCACGCTGTCCCGTGTGAACTCGCCCTTCTCTTCGCCGATCACGATCTGGAAGGCGAGGTTCAGGAGGAGGTCGCCCAGTTCGCCCTCGAGCTCCTCCGGGTCCTCCGCGAGGATCGCCTCCACGACCTCCTGACTCTCCTCCACGAGGTGCGGAACGAGCGTGCGGCGCGTCTGGTCCCGGTCCCACGCGCAGTGCTCGCGCAGAAAGGAGACGAAGGCCAGGGCGCGGTCGAGCACGCCGTCCACCGGCTCGGGTCCCCCGGCGGGGACGCGTCCCGCTTCGACCGCCTCTTCGTTCCGGTCCTCTCCGCTCATCGTCCCGGCTCCAGTTCACGAGAATCTGGCAGGTCGGGTGCGACTTACCGCACCGCGACCCCTTGCTCCGGCGCCTTTTTTTCGCATGTTTCCACGATCATGTCAACCGACCGTCGCACCCGCGCCTGGCTGGAGCTCGAGGCATCCTCCCTCCGCCGGAACTTCAGGCGCATTCGGGAGGCGGTCGGGGCGTCCGCGGCGATCATCCCCATGGTGAAGGCGAACGCCTACGGGCTCGGGGTGGCCGAGGTCGTCCGATTCCTGGAAGGGGAGGCGCCGTGGGGCTTCGGCGTCGCGACGACGGAGGAAGGGGAAGAGCTTCGCGCCCTCGGGATCGAGCTCCCCGTCCTCGTCATCGGGCCCGTTCCTCCCGCCGCGTACCCGGACCTCGTCGCGGCCGGTCTCACGCCGGGGATTTCCGATCTCGGGGGATTGCGCGCGCTGGCCGCCGCCGCCGCGCGTGCCGGGCGACCGGCGACGTTCCACGTGGAGATTGACACCGGGATGGGAAGGGGCGGCTTCGCATGGCGGGACGCGCGGACGTGGGGAGAGGAGGTGGCGAAGCTCGCGTCGCCCGGGGATCGGCTGCGCTGGAGCGGGTGCTTCACCCACTTCCATTCGGCGGACGAGGCGGACGATGCCGCGCTCCTCGTGCAGCGGCAGCGCTTTCGGGGAGCCCTGGCGCTCCTCCCGCGACTCGGCGAGGGCGCGCTGATCCACGCGTGCAACAGCGCCGGGGCGCTCCGGGGACCGGCCGCCACCGAGAACGCGGTGCGCCCGGGAATCTTCCTGTACGGCGGCGTGGCAGGAAACACGCTTCCCGCACCAGAGCCGGTGGCGAGCCTGCGCGCGCGGGTCGTCTTCGTGCGGGACGCCCCCGAGGGAAGCACCGTCGGGTATGGCGCGACGCATACGGCTTCGCGCCCGGAGCGCTGGGCCACCGTGGGGATCGGATACGGCGACGGCCTGCCCCGGGCACTCGGAAACCGGGGGCACGCGCTGGTGAAGGGACGGCGCGTCCCGATCATCGGACGGATCTCGATGGACCTCACGGTGGTAGACATCACGGATGTGCAAGGCGTGGAGCCGGGCGATGTGGTGACCTTCATCGGGAGCGACGGCTCCGCGACGATTTCCGTGGAGGAGGTGGCGTCACTCGCCTCCACGATCAACTATGAGATCCTGACCGACTTCACACGGCGGCTCCCGAGGATCTGGCTCGAACCCGAAGACGACGGACCAATCATTCATCGGCTCCGCTGCGGAACCGACTGATCGAGGATTTCCAGCTTGAATCTTTTCAAGACCACAGCCGCGCTGGGCGCGGTCCTGCTCGTGGGCGCCGGCTGCTCGGAGGAGCTTCCCACATCGCCCGATCCGGGCATGATTCCGGTCGAGGCGCGCACCGTGGAGGTTCGACTCCCCTTCGCCTCGTTCGCCGAGAACCCCCGGACCTACTCGGGGTTCGGAAGCACCTCGGACGTGGGACGGGGCGAGATCGCCCGCGACTTCGACGGCGTGCTGAACGCACACACGCTCGTCCGTTTCGGGGCGTTTCCGCGCTCGGTGACCGTCCGCGACACGGCGGGTGTCTCCCGCACGGACTCGGTGCTCACCTTTCCGGAGGGCCGCATCGTCGTTCACTTCGACACCCTCTCCATTCGTGGAGAACCGCCCCTGGACGTGTCCGCCGCGGCCATCCTCACGCCATGGCAGTCGCGCACCGCCACCTGGGAGATGGCCGTCGACACGCTCGGCGGGAGCGAGCCGTGGCCGACGCCCGGCGGTGGGCCGGTGCGCTCCGTCGCGCAGGCGGAATGGAATTTGGCCGACGGCGACTCCGTCGTGATGGCAGTGGACTCGGCGACGCTCGCCGAATGGCGGGACACGACGAACCTTGCCCGCGGGGTGCGCCTGAGCATGGAGACCCCGGACGCCCGCGTGCGAGTGCGGACAGCCGCCCTCCGGCTGGACACGCGCCCCAGCGTCCGACCGGACACCATCGTCCAGACGAGCACGGGCAGCGGCAGCATCACGTTCATCTACGACCCGGTTCCGGATCCCGCGGAGGAGGTGCTCCGGATCGGGGGCGTTCCGGCGACGCGCGCAGTGTTCGACCTGAATTTCCCCGAGGTGCTGGACGGCCCCGAGGAGGTCTGCGAGGTCCTGGGATGCCCCTTCGAGCTGAACCCGGAGTCGGTGATCTTCGCGTCGCTGGTGCTGCAGGCGGCGCCGACACCCAGAGCGTTCCGTCCGGTGCAGTCGCTCTCGCTGGATGTCCGGCCGGTGCTCAGTCCGGAGCGCCTCCCCCGGTCCCCGCTCGGGAGTTCGCTCCTCCAGGCTCCGCGCGAGCTTCCGGCCTCCTACTTCACGGAAGACGGCGGTGGCTCGATCGCGATCCCCATGACGTCCTTCGTCCAGGCGGTCATCAGCGGGACGACGAACCAGGGCCAGGCCACGCCGCGCACGCTGGCGCTCCTCTCTGCGTTCGAGCCCGAATCGCTGGACCTGGCGACGTTCGCGCCGCCCGGGAGCGAGAACGAGCCGTACCTTCGCATCGTCTTCACGCTGACCGACGGGGTGACGCTCCCATGATCCGGATTGCACCCTGTCTTTCCGTCTGCCTGGCGTTCCTGCTCCTCTCGCCCCTCCCCTCCGAGGCGCAGTCGCTTCTGAGCTCCGGAGGCTTCGGGATTCCGGTCGAGCCTTTCGATGCACGAGCCCGAGGCATGGGGAGCGTCGGGATCGGGCTGTTCGGCGGCTACGTGCTGCCGACCGATCCGTCCGCGGCCGCAGAGCTTCGGCTCCCCACCATCACCGCGAGCCTCCAGCCGACGAGCGGTACCATCGACTTCAACGGCGTGAGCGGGGAGTCGTCCGGCTCCCGCTTTCCCCTTCTCGGGGTCGGGTATCCCGTCGGGGAACGGACCGTCGCGACCCTCTCCTTCGGCAGCTATCTCGATCAGCGCTGGAGGGCGCAGAGCGAGAGCACGATCGTTCTCGCGGGGGAGAACGTCTCCGTCACCGATGCGTTCACCTCCGACGGGGGCCTTTCTACCATCCGGATCGGCGCCGCGCGACGCCTCACGGACCAGTTCGCCGTCGGCATCACGGGCGGCGTGCATACCGGCGAGCTCACCCGCTCCTTCGTCCGCACCTTCCAGGGCCTTCCGGAGGGCGAGGAAATTCAGCCCTTCGAGACGACCGGGAGCTGGCAGATGCAGGCGCCCACCGTGGCCGTGGGGGCGCACTGGGACTTCCAGGAGTTCTTTCGGCTGGCGGGAAGCGTCACGTGGTCCGGCTCGCTCGAGATCAGCGACAACCGGCCCGACGCGGACGAGGTTCGAAAGCTGGATCTTCCCGTCGAGTACCGGCTCGGGGCGAGCGCGATTCTCACCTCGCGCGTCTCGATGAACGCAGGGGTGGGATACGCCGACTGGACGGACGCGGGAGCCGCCCTGGAAGAAGGCGAGTCCACGGGCGCGGTCTGGAACTTCGGGGGCGGCCTCGAGTGGGAGGGGCCGACGCTGATCGGCCGGAGCTTCCCCATCCGGCTCGGCTACCACCGCGGCGACCTGCCGTTCGAGTTCGGAGGAAGCGCACCGAGCGAATCTGCTCTCTCCGGTGGCTTCGCCATCAACTTCTCGCAGGTGGAGAACATTCCGCTGGCCCGACTGGACGTGGCGGTCGAGCGGGGCACCCGGGAAGCCGGCGCGCTCTCCGAGTCCTTCTGGCGGTCCACCTTCTCCCTCCGTCTATCCGGCCGGTAATGCGCGTCGCGTATCGCACCTTCGGCTGCAAGGCGAACCAGTACGATACCGAGCGGATGCGCCAGGAGCTGGAGGCGAGGGGGGGCGAGACGGTCCCCGCGCACGGGGAAGCGGACGTCTGCGTCATCAATACGTGCACCGTCACGAACCAGGCGGACGCCGAGGCCCGCAGCTGGATCCGCCGCGTGAGGCGCGAGCGGCCGGGCATCCGCATCGTCGTCGCCGGCTGCTCGGCCGCGCTCCGCTCGGCGGAGTATCGCCGGATGGAGGGCGTCCAGGGCGTGGTGGAGGGCCACGATCCGGTTCAGGTGGCGCTCGCGCTGGGAGACGACCCCTCCCGCGAGCGCTGCGCGGCGCCGCCGCTCGCCCAGCTCGGTATCGCCCCCGCGCTCGAACGGCTGGACCGGGAGCCCGTGGCGGCCGAGATTCTGACCCGCCGGGAAGGCGCCACCCGCGGCTGGCTGAAGATCCAGGACGGGTGCGACCGCCG
>JBBDIW010000040.1:0-4923 GCA_040880165.1 Gemmatimonadota bacterium
GGCCTCGTGATGACGTACCGGAAGGTGTCCACCGCGTCGTTCGTGAGCGCGGGCATCCCTCCGCCGCCCGCCGCCTGCATCCCCGGACCGGTCGTGACGATCTGGATCGTCCGGGAGTGAGGACCGTCGATACCGTCCGGGTCGATCTCCCAGCTGACCTGGAAGGGCGCGATCTGGTCCGATCCCGCGGCGAGACTCGTGAACGGCTGCGCCCGCAGCGCCTCGATCGTGCTCTGGAGCGCCGCGGCCCGCTGCGTGCCGAGATCGGAGACGGTCACCGTGCGGATGACGAACGCGGTGCTTCCCGCAAGCGCCAGCACGCCCACCGCCAGCAGGAGAATGGCGACGACAAGCTCGACCAGGGAGAACCCCGCCCGACCCTCGCCGGGAGATCGTGAATCCTTCATCAGAAGACCACCTGTCCGAGAGGCAGAAGCGTGACCTCCGACTGTGCGCTGCCGCGTACGAACCGGACGGTCACGCTGGAAGAGGTTCCCCGAGCGAAGCCGCGGGGCGTCATGATCATCTCGATCGAGCCGACGGTGGACTGGAGGTCGACTCCGTTCCGGTCGCGGAACCGATAGGCTCCGTCGTCGCCCTCGACCCAGGCGCTGTCCCCCGCCATGTTCACGTAGAAGCGAACCTCGGTCCCTCGCTCGATGGCCTGCGCGCGCGCCTTCCCCACGATGGAGACGAAGCTGTTCTGGGCGGAGCGCGCCTGGAAGTTGTTCATGACCGGGGAGATCGTCGGGATCGCGATCCCCATGAGCACTCCTCCCACCATGAGCACGATCACCAGCTCGACCATGCTGAAGCCGCCTGTACGCTTCATGCTTCCACCCGGTTGAATCCGCTTGCCATCTGGTGCGATGGAATACGAGGATCATGCCATGGCAGAAGCTCAATGATGGCGCGGAATTCCTCGAGTCGCCGAGCGTTCGGAAGGCGAAAGAGTTCCGGATTCGGAAAAATTTGCGGAGGCCTTGAGAGGCATACGTCACAGGACGCCCAGCCACGATCCACCCGGTGCGGGAAAGATGCGTCCGAGGCCGGATGCTGCCTCGAGCGCCTTCAGCGCGGCGCATCCGGATCCCCGGATCGTTGCATCCGATTCGAGGCGGACGCTTCCCCGTACACGCACCAGGCCGTCGATCCTCGCGTGCTCTCCCAGCGCGAGGTCGCCCCCGACCAGAACAAGGCCCGCGTAGTACGCTCCCTCTGCCATCTCGAGATCGTCCGTGACCACCAGAACCCCCTGGCCCTCTCCACCCTGAAGCCGCAGCGATCCCGGCGATGTGACGAGCGGGTGGAAGTCTCCACAGGTACCTCCGGGAGTGGAGGGAGCACCCCAGTTGGAGAGCGTCTCGCGCGAGCAGGCGCCGGCGTCGGAGCGCGGCCCCGGCGTCCAGACCCCTTCCGCGATCCGGTCGGAGAGCGGGATGAGGTCTTCGACGGAGAGGATCCCGAGGGTGGGATCCCCCTGTTCGTCCCTTGTCGCGGATGCGGCATCCGGGATTCCGCCGAAGGGAAAGATGGAATCGAGCGCTTCCCTGTGCCCGCTGCAGACGTCCGCCGGCCACTCCTCGGGTTCGGTCGCGGCCCGGCCGCCTTCCGCCCCCTCACCCCAAAGGCTCCCCCCGTGAACCAGCGCCGCGCGGAAGGACGCCACCATGCCGACAGGGTCGAGTACCCACACCAGGCGTCCGACACGGGATCGGCCGCCTTCTCCTCCGCCAGGGCTCCCCGTGCTCTCCAGCAGAATGAAGTCGCCGCGGAGGCGATGCCCTTCCACCCGGAAGTGCCCGTCGGATCCCAGCGCGCCGACAAGGAGCTCTTCCGGAACGCCCTCCTGCAGTGCCAGAAGGCGTGGGCCCTTCACTTCCGCGACGGCAGCACGAGCGCCGCCTTCGGCATTCATCCTCGCCTGAAGAAGCCGAAGGGCGGCACGCGCGACCACGACCTCCTGAGCGGCCGTATGCAGGGCCACCGTCGCCACGGCGGTGAGCGCCAGGAGGCAGAGGAGCAGGAGGGGCAGGACGACGCCTCGGCGACCGTCGACCCTCGCCGTCACCCGCCCGGTTGCGCCGGCCATATCCGCCATCGCTCCGGTCGCGACCCCGGGCTCGGAGCCGATGCTCGGGCCCCGGCCGTTCCTCCGCGTTCCAGCCGAAGCTCCACCTCCACATTGCTCGCGCTCCCCCGCAGGAAGCTCCCCGGGTCGTCGATCCGCTGCGGAGTGAGCGGCTGGCGCCCCGCCGTCCCGCTCCGATAACGGAACGCGCCGTCGGCCAGATGGTAGCTGCCGCGCTCGAAGAGCCGGATGAAGACGCCCCTCTCGACCGGCTCGTCCAGCGTCCAGAGCTCGGCGCGGCCCGGACCTGACCCGAGCGCGCCCCCGGGGCATCCGTCGTCCACGGCATCCACGCGGTTCACGGCGCGCGTCTCCCATCGTCCACTCTCCAGGAGCACCAGCGCCGAATCCTTTGCGGGATTGGCGAGCCGGATTCCGCGGTACCGCACCACGAGCTGCGCCGGCCCGGGACCGATGCCGCAGATTGTACCCGCGCCGCGAAACGCCCGCAGCGCCACGGTGTCCCCCTCGGGCGGATGCCAGTCCCGCCCACCGAGGCCGTGCCGGATCTCCGCGTCGAGGACGACCCGGACGATCCGTGCGGTCTCCATCAGCTCCGCCTCGTCACGGATCCGGAGCGCAGCCTGATTCTGCGTGGTGATCACGATGGCGAGGGCGCTCGCGACGAGGACGAGGAGGAGAAACGAGACGAGCGTCTCGATGAGGGTGAAACCCCGCATCACGGTTCCTCCAGCGGGAGGGCCCGGGCGGCCGGGACGAGCGCGCTCAGTCGAATCCGTTTCGATCCGGAGCCTGCAGCCCCCCCGCCCCCGACACCCGCCTGAACGGGCACAACCTCGATCATGACCCGAAGCGGATCCCCGTCCTCCTCGACTTCCCACCGCACGCGTCCTTCGGGCCAGAGTCGTTCTCCGTCGCCCGAGGCTCCCCAGAAGGCGAGCGAGTCTGCGACCTCGGCGGCGCTTGCGACCGCCCACGCCATCGCTCGCGCGCCATTCAGCGTTCTCGCGGCTACGTTGACCATCCCGGCGACGCCCAGAAGGCCAACGGTGAAAATCACCAGGGCGAAGACGACCTCGATCAGGGTGAATCCGGCGGAATTTCCGCGCGCGCCCGCGACGCTCATCGCCTGGTCACCCTGCCGTAGGCGGAAACCACCAGGGTGGCCTCTGCGCGGCCGCGTCGGAAGTGAAGCGTCCGGTTCGCCAGACGTCCCACCCCCAGGGCGTCGTAGCGGATCTCGGCAGCCGAAGCGGCACCCGCGATCTCCATCACGACTCTGAAGCGCTCCTCCACGTCGATCACCTCCAGAACCCGCTCTTCCACGATGACGCGGATCGCCCCGGGCTCGACGAGCTCGACGAGCGCTCCTCCCCACAGCGGCGCTTCCGCGCGCGCCCGCGAAAGTGCGCGTGCAGCCGCCTCGCGCGCCGAATTCGTGGCGAGCGCGTCCAGCTGCGCCCGCATGCGCGGCAGCGCGAGGCTGCTCCCGGTCGCGACGAGCGCCAGGACAACCGTCAGTTCGGGAAGGGTGAATCCGCGTCGCATGGGAAGAAAGATGCGCGCGGAGAGGGGGCGGCGGGATGGAGGGATGCGCCGATGTTTCGGCGGCCTGATTCCCTTCCCGGCACCCCCGTTGTCGTCTGCAGGTCACGCCGTCGCGACTAATCCAGACCGTAATCCTGGATCTTGTACCGCAGCGCCCGATCGCTCAGCTCGAGCAGCTCGGACGCGCGCGTCCGGTTCCCCGCCGTCCGCTCCAGCGCGGCCTCGATGAGCCGGCGCTCGAGGTCGGCGGTGTGCCGCTTCACGGAAAGATCGTCCGTCGACAGGAGCGGCGCTTGCCCGTTCGTGGGCCGCCGCACGTTCTCGGGGATCTCGGCGAGCCCGACCGTTCGCCGCCCGCCGCCCATCCCGTCCAGCGGAGCCTCCGCGAGGATGACCGCCCGCTCCATCACGTTCTCCAGCTCACGGATGTTGCCCGGCCACCCGTATTCGAGCAGCACGTCCATCGCGTCCGGCTCGATCCCGTCGAGCGCGATTCCCAGCCGCTCGCAATGCCGCTCCAGGAAGTGCCGGGCGAGAAGCGGAATCTCCTCCTTCCTCTGACAGAGCGGAGGCAGATGAATCGTCACGACCGCCAGCCGGTAGAAGAGATCCTCCCGGAAGTCCCCGTCCCGGATCGCGTCCTCGAGCGGCCGGTTCGTCGCCGAGATCACACGCACGTCGAACTTCTTCGTCCCCGTTCCCCCCAGGCGCCGGACCTCGCCCTCCTGGAGCACCCGGAGAAGCTTCACCTGCAGGCTCTGCGGAAGCTCGCCCACCTCGTCCAGGAAGAGCGTCCCGCCGTCCGCGGCCTCGAAAAGCCCCTCCTTTTCCTCCGTCGCCCCCGTGAAGGCACCGCGCATGTAGCCGAAGAACTCGGATTCCAGGAGCGTCTCCGGGATCGCTCCGCAGTTCACGGGCACGAGCGGCCCTTCCCGGCGATCGCTCTGATCGTGGATCAGCCGGGCCACCAGCTCCTTTCCGGTCCCGGTCGCACCCGTCACCAGGATCGACGACGGATGGCGCGCCACCTTCTCCGCCATGTCCAGCGCCCGCACCATGGCGGGCGAACGCGCGATGATCTCGCCGAAGCGCCGGTCCGCGCGCACCTCCGCGCGCAGCCGCCCCACCTCCTCGCGCAGCTCCTCCCGCTCGATCGCCTTCTGGAGCGTGAGCAGCACTTCCTCCCCGCCGAAAGGCTTCGGCAGATAGTCGTAGGCCCCGCGCTTCATCGCCTCGATGGCCAGATCCACGCTTCCGTAGGCGGTCATCATCAGGATGAGCGC
>JBBDIW010000041.1:0-4823 GCA_040880165.1 Gemmatimonadota bacterium
TGAGGGCGCTGGGACTGGTTCTTCCGTCGAGCGGGCGGCTGCAGCTGTCCATGAACCTGGAGGACGCGGAGCGGGTTTCTCCGCTCGTCGTCTTTCGGGCGATCGAGGCCCGCGTGCGGGCGCTCGGAGGGCGGATCGCGGGAACGGAGGTAATCGGAATGATTCCCGATGCCCTTGTGCTCCCCGCCGCCGCCGACAGATTAGGGCTCCGGAATTGCCAGCCGTCACGGCTGCTCTCCGCGCGCATGGCCGGGCATCTGTCCGGGCGTGGTCTGCCGGAGGCCGAGGCGCTGAAGAACGTGATGACGTCGGCGGACATCCGGATTCCGCGCGAGGTACGGGAGGCGGCAGACCGCCTGATCCGATCCCTGGAAGGCATCTCCACCGCGGGTTGAGGGCATGAAGATAGAAACGTTGAAGGATCAGGCGCGCCGCCACGAGCAGAAGGAAGAGTGGTCGAAGGCGCTCGATCTCTACAAGAAGGCGATCGGAAAGCTCAAGGACGAGGAGCAGCCCGACATCGGCCTCTATAACCGCGCGGGCGACATTCAGTCCCGCATCGGAGATCTCGATGGTGCGGTGAAGAACTACGAGCGCGCCGTGGAGCTCTACCTCGAGGCCGAGCTTCCCAACAACGCGATCGCCATCTGCAAGAAGGTGCTGCGCAATCTGCCCGCCCGCGCCACCGCCTACCTCCGGATGGGACAGATCCGCGCCTCCCAGGGCTTTCTGACGGACGCACGCCAGAACTTCCTGTCGTACGCCGAACTGATGCAGCAGGCGGGGGAGATGGAGGAAGCCTTCCGCGCGCTCATCGAGTTCACCAACCTCGCTCCGCACGACATGGACATCCGCGAGGGCGTCGCGGCGCAGCTGGCTTCGCACGGGAGCGTCCCCGAGGCGATCGAACAGCTCACGGTCATCTATCGGTACCGGATGCGGGAGGGGAAGGAGGAAGAGGCCGCGCTCGTCCGGGACCAGATCCTGGATCTCGATCCCGAGGCGGAGATCCCCACCGACTTCGGATCCTTCGACGAGCCGGCAGCGGCCGAGGAGAAACTGGGCTTCGAAGCGACCGCGTTCGTGGCGGACTTCGGCACGGACGAGGGCGAGGAGGACGGAGGAGAGTACGAGTTCGGCGAGATCGAGATCGGGGGAGAGCAGGTCACGGACTTCGGGGACGAGGACGAGGAGGAAGCCGAAACGGACGCCGGCGAGGCGGGCTTCGAGCTCTCCAGCGACTTTGCGCTGGACGCGGGCACGGAGGGCGACGAGGACGCGGCGGCGGAGGGCGACCTCGCCGCAGAAGCGGACGGCGCGTTCACGGACGACGCCTTCAGCGGATCCTTCGCGAGCGAGCCGTTCGACGGCGAGGCGACCGAGGACGCAGAGGACGAGGAGGACGACGAGGAGGACATCGACCTCGACCTCCCGCTCATGAGCTTCGACGGCGACGACGAAGCAACGGACGACCAGGCAACGGACGACGAAGCGACGGCGGCGGAGCTGGACGCCGTGGAGGCCGGCTTCGACCTCCCGCTCGTGGACGACGACGCGGATCCGGGAGAAGAGGAGCCGCTGCCGATGGTGGATTTCGGCAGCGCGGCGGAGGACGCCGATGGCGCGGAGGACGCGGGCGCCGGACCCGGAGGCATCGGGCTCGCGGGACCGGCCGCTGGCACGGAGACGAACGATTGGGAGGCCGTGAAGGCCCGCGGGGAGCAGCTGCTGGCGGACGGCGAGCGGTCTGCCGGACTGGCGGCGTTCAACGAGGCCCACCGGGGGCTGGCGCAGGACGGAAATATCGAACGGGCCATGCGGGTGCTGCGCGAGCTGATTCTGCACGACCCCGACGACCCGGCCCACCACCAGACGCTCGTGGAATACGCCTACCGGATCGGCGACCGCACGCTCCTGATCCCGGCCTTTCTCGACCTCGCGGAGTGCCTGGAGCGCGCGGGGCAGACGGCGAAGGCGAAGGCGGTTTACCAGCAGGTGCTCGAGGTGGACCCGCGCAACCGGAAGGCGACCGCCGGAATGACGAGCGTCGCTCCGGCTCGGGCGAAGTCGTCGGGCGGAGGGGAGGATTTTCTCGACCTGGGCTCGATGGTGCTGGACGAGGGCCGGGAGCGCACGACGCGCTGGACGGTCTCCGCCCAGGCTCCCTCGGGGGACGAAGAGGCGGACTTCCGCCGGCTCCTGTCGCAGTTCAAGGCGAAGGTCGCGGAGAACGTGGCGGGCGACGATTTCAAGGCGCACTATGATCTCGGCACGGCCTACAAGGAAATGGGACTCCTGGACGAGGCGATCGGCGAGTTCCAGCAGGCGCTGCGCGCGTCCGGCGGCAACCTCGCGACGTACGAGCTGCTCGGCCAGTGCTTCATGGACGGAGACCAGCCCGAAGTCGCCGTGCGGACTCTGAAGAAGGCGCTGGACCTCCCCTACGAGGTGGAGGAGGAGCTTCTGGGCATCTACTACTACCTGGCCCGGGGCTTCGAGGCCACGAACGATCCGGAACAGGCACTCGACTACTACGAAAAGGTCTTCACGCTCGACATCAACTTCATGGATGCGACCGAGCGTCTGCGGGCCCTGCGCGCATGAGCGGCTCCAGCCCGGTCCTGAGAGAAGCCCCACCCGTGCTCGATCACATCCAGATTCCGGTGAAGGACCGGCTCGGCCGGGTGGCCGGGGAAATCCAGCGCATTGTCCTGTCGGACTTCGGGATGATCGAGGAGGTCACGGACTACCTCCTTCTCCTCAGGGGGAAGCTGTTCCGCCCCACCCTCCTCCTGCTCGCGAACGAGGTCGGGGGAGACTCCAGCGACGACGCCGTGACGCTGGCGGCCGTCGTGGAGCTCGTGCACCTCGCCACGCTCGTCCACGACGACGCCGTGGACCACTCGGTGCTCCGGCGCGGTCTGCCGACGGTGAATTCGCTCTGGACCCACCAGGTTGCCATCATCATGGGCGACTACCTGTACAGCCGGTCCCTCATGGAGCTCTCCCAGCTCGGGAATCTGGACGCCGTCCACGCACTGGCCACCGCGTCCAACGAGATGAGCCTGGGCGAGATGCGGCAGCTCACCTCGTACGACGCGCTCGACTTCAGCGAGGAGGACTACTTCCGTCTGATCGCGGCGAAGACCGCTTCGCTCATGTCTGCGGCGTGCGAAATGGGCGCGCTCGTCGGACGCAGGGAGTACCGGGAGCCGCTCCGCCGCTTCGGGCACAACCTCGGGATGGCCTTCCAGATCGCGGACGACCTCCTTGACTACACCGCCTCCGAGGCGATGACCGGCAAGCCGTCCGGCCACGACCTGAGGGAGCGCAAGGTCACGCTTCCGCTGGTGGGGGCGCTCAAGGTGGCCTCCGACGCCGAACAGAAGGAGATCCGGGACTTCTTCACGCTGGTGGATCCGACGGACGAGGAGATCGAGGAGATCGTGGGGATCGTGGGCGACGTCGGCGGGCTCGACTACGCCCTCTCACACGCCAACCGGTACGCCGAGCTCGCGGAGGACGCCATGAGCGGGCTCGAGCAGGGCGAGGCGCTCGATGCGCTGCGGAAATCCGTAGCCTACGCAATTCAGCGAAGCCGTTGAGGAACCCCCATGCTCGTTGATACCCGCAGCCGGGCTCTGAACCGGTTGATCTGGACGCTCGTGTTCGGCCTCTTCCTCGGCGGGCTCTTCACGAAACTCTCGGAGCTCTTCCTGCCCGAGAGCGCCGCGAGGGAGTTTCTCACCACGTCGGTGGCGGCCAGTCTTGGACCTTTTTCCATCGATCTGGTGTCCGTAGCATTTACCATTGGGCCCCTTCTCCTGACACTGAACGTGCTCACGCTCGTCGGCATCGCGATCGTCGCCTTCGTGGCACGTTCCTGGATATAAGAAGCTGACCCGCCCCGACCCCCCCTGTAGGAGGCAAAATGTTCGGTGGAATTGGACCGTGGGAACTGGTCATGATCTTCCTGGTGGTTCTCCTGCTCTTCGGAGCGAAGCGTCTTCCGGAGATCGGCTCCTCCCTGGGTAAGGGCATCCGGGAGTTCAAGGGCTCGTTCCGTGAAATCGAGAGCGAATTGAAGATGCCGGAGGACGACACCCGTCAGAGCAGGGGCTCGGTCGCCCCGCCGCGGACGGACACCGCCCCCGAGGTTCCCCGCAAGGAGGACCAGACGAGCACCGAGAGCCGGAAGATGCACAGCCAGTAAAGCGCTCCGGACGCCGGGAAGGAAAAGCGGGTTCCTCGACGTTCTGGATGGGCAGACCTTTGTTCACCGCCTGCCGTCGGGGCGCGCAGGGGAAGCGTGCGGGGGCGGCGCGCCTGGGGGCAGGCACTCTTGGGGGCGCCGCCTGGCGCTCGACCGGATGATGTGCCGGATCCGTCACACGTGCCTCCTCGAGGGCGGGCGTGAAGCTTTGGGTACCGTAGCACCCCTGGTTCCATTGACCTTGAGCGACCCATCCAAAGCGTCGAGGAGCCAAAAAGCGGCGACCCCCAAGGAGGGGGGGGGCGCTTTTCATGCTGGTCACCCGCGGATCCCTGCGGCGTTCCGGGGCAGGGGTCGGTCCTGGTTGATGCGGTGCGGTGGTGCCCGCACCGCGGTTCGCCCCGTTACTCGGACACGTTCCTAGCCTAGAAGATCATCGGGATCTGCGGGCCCGCATCCTCGTCCGCCGCGCGGAAGACTTCGGCCCGACGGTCCGTGATCGTCGCGACCTGGCGAAGCCCTTCCAGCCACTGTTCCAGGCGCTGCTGCCTGAGTGCGCTGGTGTGACGGGCGCGCTGGATCTCCTTCTGTGCCTCCCACGCCTCGCGGT
>JBBDIW010000042.1:0-4715 GCA_040880165.1 Gemmatimonadota bacterium
CGAAGTTGCCGGCGAGGCCGGCGTGCACGAGCTGGGACATCGCGGCCGGAACCTCGTTGGACGCCACGGAGACGACGCCGTCGCCCCCCATCGCCAGCACGGGCAGGGTGAGCTCGTCGTCGCCCGAAAGCACGAGGAAGCCTTCCGGCCGCCCCCGCACGATCGTCATGACCTGGGCGAGGTCTCCGGACGCCTCCTTCACGCCGACGATGTTCGCGGTGCGGGCGAGCCGCAGAACCGTCTCCGGCAGGATGTTCGAGCCGGTGCGCCCCGGCACGTTGTACAGGATGACCGGGATCTCCGCCGCCTCGGCGACCGCGCGGAAGTGCCGGTAGAAGCCCTCCTGCGTCGGCTTGTTGTAGTAGGGACCCACCGAGAGCACGGCGTCCGCACCCGCTTCCCGCGCCCCGGCGGCCAGCTGCGCCGCGGCTCGCGTCGAGTTCGAACCGGCCCCGGCGATCACCACGACCCGTCGGCCGGACGGCGTTTCGGACGGGGCCACTCCGGCCGCCACCGCGACCGCCGCCGCGATGACTTCGCGCTGCTCGGTCGCGTCCATCGTCGCGCTCTCGCCCGTGGTGCCGCACGGAACCAGGGCGTCCACCCCGCCGGCGACCTGGAACTTCACGTGCGCTTCGAAGGCGTCGCGGTCGAACGCGCCGTCCTCCCGGAACGGCGTGACCAGCGCCACCCCGAGTCCCGCGAACATCCGGCTGTCGTTCATGACTCCTCCTCGTCGTCCCGTGCAGTCGCGCCCGCGCCGCCCGGGCTGCCCGGGCTTCCGCTCTCGCTCGATCCGAGGTGCTCGCCCAGCCAGTCCTCCATCGAAAAGAGCCCCTTGCGCCCGTGCACCCACTCCGCTGCGGCCACGGCGCCGCGCGCGAAGCCGCCCCTCGTCCTGGCCTCGTGGCGGATCTCGATGCGGTCGTCCACGCCGTCCAGTCCCAGCACGTGCACCCCGGGGTTCTCGCCGGCGCGGGCGACGGCGATCTGCAGCGCCTGAGGGGCGGGCGTACCGGTCCCCGCCTGCACCTCCTCCCATCGGTTCTTGCGGTCGACCTCGTCCAGCAGGATCTCGGCAGCCCGGAGCGCCGTGCCGCTCGGGTGGTCCCGCTTGTGCCGGTGGTGCGTCTCGACGAGGTGCGGGTCGTACTCCTCCACCCGGTTCGCCAGGCTCCCGGCCTGCCGCACCAGGCGCAGGAAGAGGTGCACGCCTACCGAGAAGTTCGGCGAGTGGATGAGGCCGATGCCGCCCTCCTCCACGATCCTCCGCAACTGGAGCGACGAAGCCTGCCACCCGGTGGTCCCCACCACCGTGTCGATGCCCAGCGCCGCCGTCCGCCGGATGTTCGGCAGCGCCGCTTCCGGAGAGGAGAAGTCGATCGCCACGTCGGCGCCTTCCATGGACTCTTGCGTGATCCCCGCCCCGGGGGCCGCGTCCGAGCGGCGGATCCTGGCCGTGATCGTGTGCCCCCGCTCCCGGGCGATGTCCTCCACCGCCCGTCCCATCCGTCCGTATCCGATCAGCGCGATCTTCATCCCGACATCCTTCTCCCGTCGAAGGGATCCCCCGCAATCAGCGCCCGGTGGATGTAGCGCGCGGCCATGACACCATGGGTGCTCGCAACGAGGAAACTGAGGCTCACGTCCGATGCCTGCGAGACGAGGTACACCGGAATCGCCCCGAGGGCCCCGAGGATCCTCGCGCTGACCCCCGGCTCGCCCATCAGGCCCCGTCCCACGACGCTCACCGTGGACAGCCCCTGCAGCACCTCCACCTCGGCGAAGGCGTCCAGTTCCGCGATGACGGCGTCCAGCTCCTCCTCCATGTCGATCGTGAACGCGGTCGAGCTGTGGGACGTCGCCACGAGATCGACCGGAAGGCGGTGGCGGGAAAGCACGTCGAAGACCATCGCGAGGAAGCCGTGGGCCATGAAGAGCGGGCGCGAACGCACCCGAATCAGGGTCACGTCGGGCTTGCACGCCACCGCCGCCACCTTGGTAGACTCCCGCCGGTCGTGGCGGATCAGCGTCCCTCGCTCCTCCGGCCGGAACGAATTCCGGATGATGAGCGACACGTCGTGGGCGATCGCGTGCTTCGCGGCGGCGGGGTGGATCACGCGCGCACCGAAGTAGGAGATCTCCACCGCCTCCTCGTACCCGATCTCGCGGATCACCTGCGCGTCGGGCACCTGGTTCGGATCCGCCGAGTAGATCCCGTCCACGTCGGTCCAGATGGTGACGTACTTCGCCCCCAGGGCGGCCCCCACGATCGCGGCAGTGAAGTCCGACCCCCCCCGCCCGAGCGTCGTGGTGATTCCCTCGGCCGTCGCGCCCACGAAGCCCTGGAGGACCGGGACCTCGCCCGCGTCGACCAGCGGGGTGAGCCGCTCCCGCGCGAGGGTGTAGCTCTCTTCGTCGAGGGGGATCGCGCGTCCGAAGCGGGCGTCGGTGCGCACGATCTCCCGCGCGTCCACGGCCCGGGCGCGGATGCCGATCCGCCGGAGCGTCAGCACCATCAGTTCCGCCGAAAGATCCTCGCCCGCCGCGTACACCGCGTCCAGGAAGCGGGCCGGGGAGCGGGCGGGCGCCGGAACGCCCGAAGCGGCGACGGTCGCCTCCGGCTTCGCGCCCGCAGCTCCCCCGTCGTCGGTGCCGGTGAACAGGGGCTTCCCGCCTTCCGCCAGCACGCGCTCGAGCTCCAGGAAGATGGCTTCGACCCGCTGCTCGTCCGCATCCCCCGATCCGGCGGCGCCCGTTCCGGGTTCGTCGTCGCCTGTTCCGGTTCCGCCGTCCCGCCCTCCGGCTCCACTCCCGCTCCCGGTCTCCCTGCGGATCTCCCCGGTGATCTCGCGATGGATCCTGCGCAGCTCCGCGATCCCCCTGCGCTGCTCCTCCGGATCGTCCCGCTCCCTCGCCAGCTTCTCCAGCCGGTTCGTGACTCCTTCGACGGCGGACACGACGACCACCGGAGGTTCCTTGCACTCCGCGACCAGCCTCGCCGCCCGTGCGAACCGCTCGGCACTGCCCAGGGAGGTGCCGCCGAACTTGTAGACCGTCATGGGCGGAGCCCCGCGGGCGGAGAACTGTCGCTTCGACAGTCATCCGGATCGCGCCGGTCAATAAGGCAGGATGATATATACGTTAAGTCAAGGTGGTAGAACAAGTTGACAGATTCCGTCTCGTTGGGGTGGCACGCGTCCTGCTTTCATCGCGAAGTGGTTTGCGCAGGGCCCTCGCGCCCGGCGGCCGAGTGTCGACCGTATTACTCGACGGTCGAAAGATAGTCAAGGACCACCTCATCAAAAGGAGTCTCTCATGGCAGTGACAAGGTATCGCCCGCGCTACGCTTCGCTCTCGCCCTGGCAGGAGCTGGACGAACTGAGCAGCCAGTTCAACCGGATGTTCGGCGGGCTCGGCGAGGGGACGACGGACACCGCGGCCTGGGTGCCTCCGGTAAACGTCGAGGAGACGGCCGACGAGCTCATCCTGAGCGCCGAGCTTCCGGGGATGTCCGAGGAGGACGTGGAGATCGAGCTGGAGAACAACATCCTGACCCTTCGCGGCGAGAAGAACGTGGTGCGCGAGGAGAAGGCCGACGACACCCGGGTTCACCTGGTGGAGCGGCGCTTCGGGCAGTTCCAGCGTTCCTTCACGCTGCCGAGGACCGTGAAGGCGGAGGACATCAGCGCCCACTTCGACAATGGGCTTCTGCACATCCACATGCCCAAGGCATCCGAGTCGAAGGGCCGGAAAATCCAGATCAGGAAGGAGAAGTCCTGATCGCACTGTGAACCGGGGAGTCGCTCTGTAGAATTCGCGCTGTCCATCCGCGGGGCGGCTCCTGCGGGGAGGAAGGGCGAAGGGAAGTCGAGCGGCTTTCGTCGCCCACAGCCGTCGCGGCCCGGGAAGGTGCTTTCCGGGCCGCTTTTCTTGTGTGCCCGGCATGGACGGGCGCCGTGAGAAACTCTCTCCCGGCCCTCCCTTGTCCCGATCGATGCCGGATCGGTTCCGCGTCGCCGGCGCGACGCAGCGCGGCGCGGGAGTCTCAGGAGTCCGGGACCTCCAGCACTTCGGCAAGCTTCCGCATCACGTCGGGCGAGCACCCCGCGAGGATGCCGCCCGGAGTCTCGATGTCCAGCCGGGAGCCGTCCAGTCGCGTGATGATACCCCCTGCCTCCAGGATGATCGCGGCCCCCGCGGCGATGTCCCACGGGCTCAGCCAGAGCTCCCAGAAGCCTTCGAACACGCCCTCGGCGAGGTAGCAGAGGTCGAGCGCGGCCGAGCCGCCGCGGCGGGTTCCGCTGGTCGCGCGGAGCACGCGGTCGAGCTGGCCCAGGTACTCGGGGAGATGATCGAGCTTCTTGAAGGGAAAGCCCGTCCCGATGAGCGACTTGCGAAAGTCCCGAAGCGGCGAGACGGCGATGCTCCGCGACCGGGCGGCGCCGGGGGCGGCGTCCCGGGCGGCTTCTGCGGCGTCTTCCGCGGCGCGCGGGCCGCGGCGTCCTCCATGGGGGGGAGTCACGTCGCTCTTCCAGGCCCCACCTCCGGCGCGCGCCCACCAACGCTCCCCCGTCGCCGGGGCCGTGACGGCCCCCCCCCCCCCCCCCCCCCCGGGGGCGTCCCTCCACGACGACGCCCACGGAGGCGCAGTACATCGGGTGCCCGTGCAGGTAGTTCGTCGTGCCGTCGAGCGGGTCCACGATCCAGACCGG
>JBBDIW010000043.1:0-4669 GCA_040880165.1 Gemmatimonadota bacterium
CTGGGTCTCGTCGGTTCCGGAAACAACGGCGGGGACGCCCTCGTCCTTCTTCGCACGCTCGCCGCGCGCGGCCGTCCCGTCCGGGCGATTCTGGTGGGGGAGCGGTCCGACGGCGATGCGCTTCTCCACGGGTGGGACATCGCGCGCACCCCCGATACCGCCCTGGGGGACGATCCGGCGGCGTGGGACCGCGCCCTCGCCGGGGCGGCCGTCCTCGTGGACGGGCTTCTCGGGACGGGGCTCTCCGGGGCCCCGCGGGCACGGCAGGCAACCGCGATCGCGGCGATGAACCGGTCGGAGCGCCCCGTGGTGTCGCTGGACGTGCCGACGGGGATCGATTCCGACACCGGAGCCGTTCCCGGCGACGCCGTACGGGCCCGGGTCACCGTCGCCTTCGGCTTTCCCAAGCTGGGCTCGCTGCTGCACCCGGCGCGCGAGCGGGTGGGCCGGCTCGTCGCGGTCGAGATCGGCTTTCCCCCGCTCCCCGACCCGCACGTCGAAGGTTTTCCCTTCGGCGCCACCCTGATCACGCCTGCATGGGCCGCCGCGCGCCGGCCGCGCCGGGGCGGCGAGACGCACAAGAACCGGGTGGGTGCGCTTCTGCTCCTTGCGGGGAGCGAAGGAATGGCCGGCGCGGCCGTGCTCGCGGCCCGCGCGGCGTTCCGGGCCGGGGTGGGGCTGCTCCGCGTCGTGTCCGCGCCGGAGAACCGCGGCATCCTCCAGACGGCAGTCCCCGAGGCGATCTTTCTGGATCGAACGGACCCCGAGGCGCTCGTGCGCGCCCTGGCGGCCTCGGACGCCGTGGTCGCCGGGCCCGGCATGGGGACGGACGACGAGGCGGTCGCGGCGCTCCGCGTACTTCTCGACTCCGACGTTCCTCTCCTGCTGGACGCCGACGCCCTCAACCTGATGGGGAGTGGTCGTGTCCCGCCCGCGGCGGAGATCGCGCGTGGGCGCCCGCTCCTCCTCACCCCCCACCCCGGCGAGATGGCCCGGATCTCGTCCTTCTCCGGCGACGAGCTCGCGTCCGGCCGCGCCCGGATCGCGCGCGAGGTGGCGACGGAGTGCGGGTGCGCGCTCCTGCTGAAGGGCGCCCCTTCCCTCGTGGCCTCCCCTTCGGGGCCTCTCCTGGTCGACACCGTCGGGAGCTCGGACCTCGCGACGGCAGGCATGGGCGACGTGCTGTCGGGCATCGCGGGGAGCTTCCTCGCCCAGGGATGCGTACCGGTGGAGGCCGCCGCGCTCGGGCTCTATCACGGCGGCTCCGCCGCTGCTCTCGCCGGAAAGGGGTCCGGACTCGTGCCCTCCGACGTCGTCGAACGACTGCCGGAAGTGCTTCTCGCGGAGGGGTGCGGGGCGACGGAGCTCGGCTGCGCCGGGGTGACCTTCGACCAGGACGCCCCCCGTTGATGAAGGCGTCGCGGCTGGGCAGGGGCGCCGAGTTCGACCTCATCCGGGAGCTGCTTCGCGAGGAGCCAGACGTGCTTCCCGAGGGCGTCGTGCTCGGGCCGGGGGACGACGCCGCCGTCGTCGCCGGCGACAGCATCGTCCTCAGCTGCGACCTCTCCGTCGAGGGGGTGCATTTCCGCCGCGAATGGATGAGCGTGGAAGAGATCGGGTACCGCGCGGTGGCCGGAGCGGTGAGCGATCTTGCCGCCATGGCCGCACGTCCCGTGGGGATCCTCGTCTCGCTCGCCCTCCCGGCGGCGGAGGCGGCTACGCTCGTCCCGGACCTCCGCTCCGGGATCGCGGAGGCGTGCAGGCTCGTCGATGCTGCGGTGCTCGGCGGCGACCTGTCGCGGTCGCCCGGTGGCGTGCTGATCGACGTCACCGCCGTCGGCGAGGCGACGACGCCCGTGCTGCGCAGTGGAGCGCGCCCCGGCGACGTACTCTGGGTGACCGGTTATCTTGGGGGGAGCGGCGCCGCGGTCCGGGCGTGGGAGGCGGGAGAGGAGCCCGCGGCCGGCGCGCGGCGGGCCTACGTCCGACCGGTTCCACGTACCGGCGAGGCACGCTGGCTCGCGGAGCGGGTCACGCTTCACGCGATGATCGACCTCTCGGACGGGCTGGCGGGGGATGCCGCGCACCTCGCGGCCGCGAGCGGAGTGCAGATCGTGCTCGAGGGCGCGGCGGTGCCGGTGCACCGGGCGGCGACGCCGGAGCTCGCGCTGCGGGGCGGCGAAGATTACGAGCTCTGCTTTGCCGCCCCGGCGGGTGCCGTCGACCCGCTCCGGGAGGAGTTCGCGGCGCGGTTCGGCGTTCCGCTCACCCCGGTGGGGCGCGTGAGAGAAGGGAAGGCTTCGCTGCTGCTTGCCTCCGCGGACGGGGAGGATGCGGCGCTGTCATCCGGAGGTTTCGACCATTTCGAGGAAGGAGAACACGAAGCGTGATCCGTACGGCATGGGTCTATCTGAACGCCCTGGTGATCACCCTCTTCTACGGCAGCTGGGTCGTTCTCGCCTCCTTCCTCAAGAGCAGGAATTCCGTCTGGGTGTGCGACAACGCAGCGCGCCAGTGGGCGGCGAGCTTCATCCGCTCCAGTGGCACGAAGGTGCGGCTCATCGGCGTGGAGAATTTGCGCAGGGACGGCCCGCAGATCATTGTTTCGAACCACGAATCCTGGTTCGACGTCTTCGCCCTCGCCGCCTTCCTTCCGGTGCGCTACCGGTTCGTCGCGAAGGAGGAGCTGGGTCGGGTGCCCATCTTCGGCCGGGCGTGGCGGACGTGCGGTCACGTTTCCATCAACCGGGGAGACCGCGACTCGGCGGTCGATTCCTTGCAGGAGGCGGGGGACCGCGTGAAGAAGGACGCGCTCACGATCGTGATGTTCCCCGAGGGGACCCGCTCCGAGACGGGCCGTCTGGAGAGTTTCCGCAAGGGCGCCTTCGTGCTCGGCATCCAGACCGGAATCCCGATCGTGCCGGTCGCGGTCGTGGGGAGTCGCGCCGTCATGCGGAAGGGGTCCTGGAGAGTTCGGCGGGGCGAGATCGAGGTGAGGATCGGCAGGGCGATCCCGGTCGAGGGTCTCACGCACCGGGACCGCGACGCCCTGCGCGACCGGGCGCGGAAGGAGATCGCGACGTTGAAGGGGGATGTGGAGACGATCGCCGGACCCGGATCCGGATCGCGCACCGACGCGGACCGGGAGGAGAATGGGCCGGAGACCGGAATGGACGAACAGATCATCACGGGAGGGGACGGGCGTGTCAGCCATCATTGAGGTGAAGGGGAGGGAGCTGCTGGATTCCCGCGGGAATCCGACGGTGGAGGCGGAGGTGATCCTGGAGAGCGGCGCACGCGCGACGGCCGCGGTTCCGAGCGGGGCATCCACCGGCGAGCACGAGGCGGTGGAGTTGAGAGACGGCGATCCCGCGCGCTACATGGGGAAGGGTGTCCGCAAGGCGGCCGCAAACGTGAGCGGAGAGATCGCGTCTGCCGTGCGCGGCTTCGAGTCCCGCGAGCAGCGCGACCTGGACCGGACGCTCATTGAGCTGGACGGGACGCCCAACAAGGCCCGGCTCGGGGCGAACGCGATCCTCGCGGTGTCGATGGCGGTGGCGCGGGCCGCGGCACGGGAGACCGGGATGCCACTCTACCGGTACCTCGGCGGGGACGGCGCGAACCTCCTGCCGGTTCCGCAGATGAACATCCTCAACGGCGGCCAGCACGCGCCGAACACCGTGGACATCCAGGAGTTCATGGTCATGCCGATCGCCTCTGAGACGTTCTCCGACGGGCTCCGCATGGGGGTCGAGATTTTCCACACGCTGAAGAAGGTGCTCACGGAAAAGGGGAAGAGCACCGCGGTCGGCGACGAGGGCGGCTTCGCGCCGGACCTGGCGAGCAACGAGGAGGCGGTCGAGTTCGTCCTCACCGCGATCGAGCGCGCCGGATACCGGCCGGGCGAGGACGTGGTCCTGGCGATCGACGCTGCGGCCAGCGAGTTTCACGACGGCGGGGAGTACACCTTCCGCTGGTCCACCGGTGAGAAGCGCGATGGCCCCGGCATGGTGGACTTCTGGTCCGACTGGGTGAGCCGCTACCCGATCCGCTCTCTCGAGGACCCGCTCGACGAGAACGACTGGGACGGCTGGAAGAAGCTCACCGACGCGATCGGGGACCGCGTCCAGCTCGTCGGGGACGACCTCTTCGTGACGAATACGGAGCGCCTCGATCGCGGAATCCGCGAGGGCGTGGGCAACGCGATCCTGATCAAGGTGAACCAGATCGGGACGCTGTCCGAGACCCTGGATGCGATCCGCATGGCGGACGAATCCGGGTACCGCTCGGTGATCTCGCACCGATCGGGCGAGACCGAGGACACCTTCATTGCGGATCTCGCCGTGGCGACCGGAGCCGGCCAGATCAAGACGGGCAGCGCCAGCCGGACGGACCGCGTGGCGAAGTACAACCAGCTGCTCCGCATCGAGGAGGCGCTCGGCGAGGACGCACGCTATCCCGGGAGGAATCTCTGGTGAAAGCGAGACAGCTCGTCCTTCCCGCGCTTCTCGGCGTGGCCGTCTACTACGCGGTCTTCGGGGGGGAGTACACCATCTTCGACGTGAGCTCCGCCCGCGACGCGACGGCCGTGGAGGTCGAGGCGCTGGAGCGGATCCGCAGCGAGACGGACTCGCTGCGCCTGAGGGTGGAGGCGCTGGAGAGCGATCCG
>JBBDIW010000044.1:0-4612 GCA_040880165.1 Gemmatimonadota bacterium
CGGTGGAGAAAGAAGGTGGAGAGCGAGGCCTCCACGTCGGTGAGCCCCCAGCGCTCGATCGGCAGGACCTCCGAGTGCAGGGTGAAGCCGATGCCCGCGTCACCCCTCGCGAAGAGGCTCTGCTCGAGAAGGACCGAGTAGCCCAGTTCCTCGCCCTGAAGACTGAGGCCGGACGTGCTCCTCCAGATCCCGAAGCCCTCGATGCGGAGCGGGTTGCGCCCCGACGTCTCGACGATCGGGCCGAACATGACCGGAAGCCCCTCCACCCGGTTGTAGTTCGTGCCGGTTCGAAAGGTGAAGCGCGAGCGTCCCAGCGGAGACTCGTGGATGGGGCCGATGGGCTGGCGTGGGCCGGTGTAGGTGAGCCGCTCCCCCCGCTGCACGTAGCGGAGGCGCTCCTCGTAGACCGTGAGAGTTCCCCCGATCGAGGCTTCCTCCGCCCCGATGACCCGCCCCCCGACCACGAGCACGTCGCCGGTGACGCTCGCCCCCCGCTCCAGCTCGAGGTTTCCGTTCACTACCACGAGCACGCCGTCGATCTCGCCGCCCAGGCGGATCACCCCGTCCAGCACTCCGACGTCGCCGCGCAGCGTGCGGCTCGCGGGAATGGACGTCGCACCGGTGAATCGCACCGTCGTCGGGTCGTTGAAGAAGGCCACGATCTGCTCCGCCACATGACGGGGAAGATCGGCCTCGGCGACCGGGTGCTGGCGCGCCGCGGCGGGCTCGGCGGCCACCAGCGACACCACCACCGCGGCCGCGAACGCGACAGGAACCCCGCGCAGGGCCAGGGTCAGCAGCGCGGCGCCGGCCGCACGCGCGCGTTTCGATTTCGACTCCATCTTCGGCTCCGTCCGTGGGGATCGACGATCGCGGATCGTCCGGTTGATCAGCTGTTCCCGGCCTGCGTCCGCATTCCGAGACGCTGCATCCTGCGGTAGAGGTTGGCGCGGTCCGTCGAGAGCTTGCGGCCCGCCTCGGCGACGTTGCCCTCCGCCGACTCCAGCGCCCCGCGGATGAGGACCTCCTCGTATCCGTCCAGGCGCTGCCTGAGGGTGCGGGTGTCGGAGTTGTCGTACGTCGGGACGGGTGAGCGGCGGGCGACGACGGGCAGGACCGTCGCGACTTCCTCCGCCCCGATCTCCGAGCCCGCGTGGAGAATGGCGAGCCGCTCGACGATGTTCAGCAGCTCGCGGACGTTTCCCGGCCAGGGATAGCTCTCCAGCGCGCGCAGTCCTTCGGGCGTGATGCGCGGGGAAGGGAGCCCGTGCTTGATGCGCAGCCGCTCGACGGCGTGGTCGACGAGGAGCGGGATGTCGTCCACGCGCTCGCGCAGGGGGGGCATCCGGATGGGGACCACGTCCAGGCGGAAGAGCAGGTCTTCGCGGAACGTTCCGGCCGCCACCTCCGCCCGGAGGTCGCGGTGCGTCGCCGCGACCACGCGCACGTCCACTTCGATGGGGTGGTGCCCGCCCACCCGCTCGATCACGCCGGACTCGAGCGCGCGCAGCAGCTTGGCCTGCGCCTCGGAGCCCAGGTCCGCCACCTCGTCGAGGAAGAGCGTGCCGCCGTCGGCCAGCTCGAAGCGCCCGCGCCGCCGCTCGGTGGCCCCGGTGAAGGCGCCCTTCTCGTGGCCGAACATCTCGCTCTCCACGAGCTGCCTTGGGATGGCGGCGCTGTTCACGCGCACGAACGGCTTGCCCCGCCGCGGCGAGAGGCCATGGATGGCGGTGGCGGCGAGCTCCTTGCCCGTTCCGCTCTCCCCCGTGACGAGGACGCGGGCGTTCGTCGGTGCGACCTTCCGGATGAGCTCGCGGACCTTGCCGAGCGCGGGACTGGTTCCCACGAGCTCCGTTCCCGGTCCCAGCTCCGCCTGCAGCGCCCGGGAGAGGTCGCGCGCCCGGCTGACCTCCATCGCCCCGCGCACGGTCAGCAGGACGGCTTCCGGGGTGAGCGGCTTTCCGATGAAGTGGAAGGCGCCCCGTCGCGTCGCCTCCACGGCGTCCGAGAGCGACGCCTGGCCGCTCATCATCACGACGGGCACACCCGGCGCGTTCGCCGAAAGGAAGGCCAGCGCCTCCAGACCGTCCATTCCGGGTAGCGCGAGGTCCAGCAGAATCACCTCCGGCGGCGCTGTGGCCACCTCCTCGAGCGCGGCTTCCGCCGTGGCAGCCTCGCTCACCAGGTAACCTTCGGACTCGAGCAGCGCCCGGAGCATCCTCCGGATGTTTCCCTCGTCGTCGACGATCAGGACGCGCATGGGGCGCTCCGGTGGTGGGTCGCGGGGATTCGGCGGGCGGGGTCGGGCTTCATGAAATCGGATCGGGAGTCATGAGGGGCTTGGTCCATCTTCATCGGGACTCTTTTGATCGTCAGCGGGCTTCGGTCGATCTTCATCCGCCCGCGTCCTTCGTCATCGGGCCCCATCAAACTTCATCGGCATTCGCCGAGCCTTCACCCGCGGGGAGAAGCACTGTGAAGCACGCTCCGCCTCCGGGAGCGTTCAAGGCGCTCACCGACCCGCCGTAGGACTCGACGGTGCGGCGCACGAGGGCCAGTCCCAGTCCGCTTCCCCGCCGCTTGGTGGTGAAGTCGGGGGTCCAGATGCTCTCCAGGAGCTCGGGCGGAATCCCGGGGCCGGAGTCGCGGATCGACACCTCGACGCCATTCTCCCGGGGGTGGACCGAGATCTCGACCCCGGTCGGGACGGCGCCCGCACGTCCCGCGTCGTCCGCACGCCCCTCGTGCCCCGCACGGACCGTGTCTTCCGCACGAATCGTGTCCTCTCCACGCGCGGCGTTCCCCCCACGGGCCGCACCCTCCACCGCGTCCACCGCGTTCACCAGGAGGTTCCGGAATACCCGCAGCACCGCATCGTAATGGCCCCTCACCCGGGGGAGGCCAGGGACGATGTCGATGTCCACCGGGACGTGCGCCACCGCGTGCCGGCGCGCCAGTTCCTCCAGGAGCTCGCCCAGGTCGATCTCCGAGGTCGGCCCCTCGGGCAGCCGCCCGAAGTGCGCAAAGGCGTGCGCCATCTCGTCAAGGCGGTCGATCTCCTCCAGGAGGACCGTTCCCGCTTCGGCGACGGCGGGATCGTCCTCGCTCCTCGCCACCGTCACCGCGGCCATCCGCATCGGGGTCAGGGGATTCTTGAGCTCGTGCGAGACCCGGCGCGCCATCTCCGTCCAGCTCCTGAGGCGCGCGCTCTCGATCTCCCGGCGCCGCCCCTCCCGGAGCTCGGCGTCCATGGAGCGGAGCGCCTCCTGGAGCGCCCGCACCTCGGCGATTCCGGAGGCCTCTCTGCCGCCCGGATCGGGCAGGGGCTCCGAGCGGGCGATGCGTCGCGTCCACCCCACCAGGTCGTTGATCGGCCGGGCGAACTGGCGCGAGAGGTGGCGGGCCGCGAAGAGCGCGAGTCCCGCGATGAGAACGGCGAGAATCACGGCGATCACGGGGAGGAGCCCCAGGAGCCGCTCGCCGACAAAGGCATAGATCTGCGAGTGACGCACCCCTTCGGAGAGCGCCTCCCGGTGCTCGCGCGCCGCGTCCCGGACCTCGGGCGACGGATCTCCCTCGTCGGCCACGCTCTCGAGCAGCACCCGTCCCGATTCGGCGACCGCTTCCCACGGTCCCGCCGTTCCGGCGCTGGAAACGACCTCACGCAAGGCGAGCGTTCCCGTCCAGAGCAGCATCACGGCCGGAATGAGCGCCACCGCCAGCAGCGCCATGAAGATACGGCCTCGAAAGCTTCGGAGCTGGAGCATTCTAGGGGAGCCGGTCCCTCGGTTCGGTTTGCACTCGGGTGCTCCGGCGCGGAGCGATCCCCGTGGGAGGAGTGGAGGTGGGGGTGCGTTCGGGAGGCCTCCTTCTTGCCGAAATCGAAGCCGAACCCGTACGATCGGATGCGTGTACGAAGAAGAGGCCGTCCAGTGCACCGGCCACTCCCGGATCACCCGTCCACTCGACCGGGACTCTTGAAGAAACCACGATTCTCTTCCGAAAGGTAGACACGATTCGGAACCCCCGGCAAGGAAGGGGGGCCACTGTCTCGATCAAGGGAGCGGAAAATGATCCTGCCGACCCTCCGAGCGTCGTTCGGGCGTGATGAAGCGCTTCACCTCGTGGACCTGCTCGGCCGCGACGATCCGGAAAGCCGGGAGCGGGCGCGCGCGCGGCTCGAGCGCGACGGAATCGACGCGCTGCTGGACGACCCTCGCATTCTGAACGCCCTCCTGACGGACCCCGACGTCGGGGCACCGCCGCGGGTGGTGTTCTACGTGCTCGTCCGTCACGCCCTCCTGGAGGGCGGCATTCCCGACCCGCTCACCGCGGACTACATCGCGTCCCTCATGCTCCGCTTCGGCCACGGCAACCGCGCCTACCGCGTCAGCGACTCGCGCGAGGAGGAGTACCGCTACGTTGTGGATCTCGTCGCCGAGATGCGGGAGGCGGACAGCCAGAAGGCCTTCCCGTTCTGGTGCCACCTCGGGAATTACTCTCTCTGGCTCTCCGGGCTCTTCCCGGACCACCTCGAGTGGAGGGTGAACCGCAAGGGGGCCCCGCCCATCGACTACTACGAGAAGATGGGATCCACCGGCTTCCGGCTCGC
>JBBDIW010000045.1:0-11510 GCA_040880165.1 Gemmatimonadota bacterium
CCGCAGCGAGACGGACTCGCTGCGCCTGAGGGTGGAGGCGCTGGAGAGCGATCCGCACACGCTGGAGCAGCTGGCGCGGGAGCGCTTCGGGATGATCCGGGCCGGCGAGGTGCTGTACCGGTTCGCGCCGCCGGACTGAGGATTCCTGGCTCCTCGACGGGCTCGAGATCGAGGTTGTCGCTGACGAGGTGCGCGATCGTGACGAGGTTGCGGTGCACGAGGTACGCGATCGAGTCGACGTTGCGGGCGTGCTGCCCAATCTTCCACACAAGGGGGTGGATGCGGTCGGTGGAGGATCGGGTCCCTGTGCGGGCCCCAACCTTCCACGCAGCGCGGAAGGATCAGCTTCCGTGGAGGATTGGGGCCCTGTACGGTACCCGAAGTTCCACGAAAGCTCCGGAGGTGCCATGCGTGGAAGGTTGGGCCGCGCATCCGGCCGAGCGAACCGCCCGCCTCCCATTTGCGCCATCCATCCGCGCCTTCAGCCGCGCCTCCCACTCGAAACCCCGCCGCCTCGATCGAGATGAAGCCCGACGCCGGTTGTGAAACCGGATCTGCCCATCCTGGACGTCGGGGAACCGGATTCCTTCTCCTTCGGCGTCCCCGCCGGATCCGGAGCGAGCGCCGGCCCGTCCGCCCGGCGGATCAGGGTAGGGTGCCGATGCGGGGCTCTGCGGCGCAGTGGTGCGGTTTTCCGGGGGGTTCGGTCTTGACAAGGGCGGGCTGCAAAGGTAGCGTTTTCGTCTCCAATGCCGGAGTAGCTCAGGTGGTTAGAGCAGCGGAATCATAATCCGCGTGTCGGGGGTTCGAGTCCCTCCTCCGGCACTTGAATCAGGACGGACGAGCGGCGCGGGTGTCTTCGGATGCCCGGGCCGCTTTTCGTGTGTGCTCCCCGAAGAGCCGGTCGCCGCGGCCTGCGCACCCGGATTCCCCCGCATCCCCGTCGTCTTCCCGTTGATCCCGGACCTCCCCACGGTCGACCGTCAGGTTCTGCAGAGACTTGTCGCGCAAGGGTTTAGGGGGCTGCAGGAGGCGGATCACTGGACCGCTTCTTGCACCTCGCTTCCTCCGGAACTCCTTCTCAGTCATTCATCAGCGGGCACTCGGGGAGAGGCGGGAATCCCGGATGGGATGGTCGTCCCTTCCGCCGGGCGCCGGGGAGTGATCGATCCATGCCGAGAGCAGTGGAAGATTCAGTCGTCGTCATCACGGGCGCCTCCAGCGGAATCGGGAGGGCGACGGCGCGCGCCTTCGCGGAAAAGGGGGCGATGCTCGTGCTCGCCGCCCGTCGCGAAACCGCCCTCCAGGAGGTCGCGAGCGAATGCGAGGTGAGGGGCGCCCGCACCCTCGTCGTGCCCACCGACATGGCGGACGAGGCGGCGGTCCAGACGCTTGCGCGGGCGGCGGCAGATACCTTCGGGCGCATCGACACGTGGGTGAATAATGCGGCCGTTTCGCTCTTCGCCCGCTTCGAGGAGGCGCCGCCGGAAGTCTACCGGAAGGTCTTCGACACCAACTTCTTCGGATACGTGCACGGCGCCCGCGCCGTCCTTCCCATCTTCCGCGAGCAGGGGGCGGGCGTCCTGGTGAACGTCTCGTCGGTCGTCGCGACCGCCCCGCAGCCGTACACGAGCGCGTACGTCGCGAGCAAGGCCGCCATCGAGGGGTTCTCGGAGTGCCTGCGGATGGAACTCCGCCTGGACGACTCGGACATCCGCGTGTGCGACGTCATGCCGGCGTCCATCGACACCCCGATCTTTCAGCAGTCCGCGAATTACACGGGGCGGGCGATCAAGGCGCTCGATCCGGCTTACCCGCCGGAGGACGTGGCAGAGGCGATCGTGAAGCTGGCCCATCGTCCCCGCGCGGAGACGATGGTGGGCAACGCGGGGCGAATGATGGCGGCCGAGCATTCCGTGGCGCCCCGCTTCTACGAGCGCATGGGTGCCCGCAGGGTCGAACGGAACCACTTCCAGGACCGATCCGCCGAGCCCACCGAGGGAAACCTCTTTGTCCCGATGCCGGAGTTCGCCACGGTGCGGGGCGGATGGAGCGCTCCCGAGAACGGCGGAAACACGGGATCACTGGCGCTCGCGGGCGCGGCCATCGCGCTTCCCCTCCTCTTCTGGGCGTGGAAGAGCGAGAGCCTGCCGTTACAGAAGTGAGCGCGCGGATCGAGCGTGGAGCGCAACGATGAGACGGAAGAAGTTTGCACCCCGCGGGATCGCGAGATTCGACTCCGCGTCCGCGATGGTGCGCACGACGGCGCGCGCGCTGCACGGCCGGGACTTTCCCGTGGTCGGGATGCGACTGCTCGCTCCCCTCATGAACCGCCTCCCCAGGGCCAGCCGCGAAGTGCTCTACGCCCTGAGCGGGGCGCGCGAGGGGATCCCCTCGAGGAAGCTCGCCCTCGTGGACTCGGAGCGGTTGGCGGCGTGGGCGGTCGGCGAGTATCCCGACCGCCAATTTCCCGCGGTGATGATCGGCTCGTCGAACGGAGCCGCCGTGCACCTTGCCACCGCCCTGGGCATTCCCTGGCTCCCCCAGACCCTTCTCGTTCCGGTGCGCCGGCCCCGCATCCACCCGGACGACATGCGGGACGACCTGGCGTGGGGGAAGGAGAATGGCCGGCGCCTCCTCGACGCGAATCCGGACATCCAGCTCCACCAGGTGCACGACCCGAATCAGGATCGGATGATGATTCGCCGGATGAGCCGCTTCCGCACGAAGCGCCTCCGCCTGGGTGACGCGTACGAGCGATTCCTGAGCGAGTCCCTCGAGCCGGGAGGGACGATCTTCCTCGTGGAGTGCGAAGCGCGCTGGCCGGCGATCCGGGTGGGCGAGCGCCACCTCTTCCAGATCGGCGCGATGGGCGGGCTCGAGGCCGGCGAACGGCTGGAGGGGAGCGAGCGCGTCTCCGACGATCTCCGGCACCCCGGCTCGCACCGCTGGCGCTGGGCGCCCCCCGAGCCGGACGGGACGTATCCCGAAGCGGAGTGGGGATTCGAGCCGGCGCTGCGGGACGACGTCGAGCGCTTCGCGGAGGAGAAGGGCTTCCGCGTCCGGAGAATCGCCTTCGAGTTGCCGGAGGACCTCTCGCCGCTCGTCGCGGACCTGTTTCGGTGGTGGTACCGGCAGCGGCGCATCGATTCGTGCCGCCTGATCGCGAGCTCGTTTCTGATGCTGGAGCCTCGCTGGACCCTTCGGACCGGCTCCGTCCCGTTCTGGTGCACGTTCGCGGTGGAAACGTCCGTCCACGCATTGGAGGAGTATCTCGACCGACCGGACGCCGGATTCGACGAGATCGGCATCATGCTCTTGTCCCACGGCACCGAAGCCGCGGGGGTGGTGCCCATGGAGCGGTGGCGCTCGATCCTCGGGCGCGCACGCAGGAAGGGATTCTTCATCGGAGTGGCCGAGGAGGAGTTCCCCCTGGACTTCGCGAGGCTCGCCCGGTACCACGGCGACATGAAGCGGATCCCGTCCCGGTACCCCATGCCGGGGCCGCTCACGCTCGCGCAGTTCGACCGCTTCCTCGCGGAGCAGGGGGACCGGTACGAGGTCCGCTGGCCCGACTCCTCCGGGCGCCGGGAAGGTACGCCGTCCGCGGGGCGTTTCGCCGCCGCGATCCGCCACGCGCCGGAGTCGTGACGATGAGGACGCGTGATCTCTCCATGATGTCGAACGTGGTCCTGTTCGCGTTCGCGGTGCTGCTCGGGCTCGCGGGGAGTGAGCCCGACGCTTCCGTCGACGCAGACGCACAGCCGGAGCAGGTTGCGGCCGGTCCCGTGTCGGTCGCGACCGACCTCGTGCGGTCGACGTTCCCGGGCGGGCCCGGCCGCGACCGCGCTGAAGGCGGCGGTGCGAGCGCGCTGGATGGGTCCGAGGAGGTCCGTCGGCTCCTGGTCGACGCGGACGGCGCGCCGATCCATCCGAGTGAAGGGACGCTATCCGCCAGCGCGCGGATGGCGCTCCATACGTTCTACGAAGAGCGGGAGTATCGACCCGCCTGGACGTCCGACGAGGGCCTCGCGCCCGGCGGCGCGCGGATCCTGCGCGCCCTCGAGGAAGCGTACCTGGAGGGCATCGATCCCGGCCGGTACGAAATCGTCCGCGTCCGGGAGCTGGTGGCGGTGCTGGGTTCGGCAGTGGAAGCGGGATCGAGTGGGGAAGGGCGAGGAGACGCGGACGGGCGCCGGGAGGAGGGCGTCCGGGCCCGGCTGGACGTCCTCCTCGCGGCGGGCTTCCTCGCCCTCGCCGAGGATCTCGCGCGGGGGGTGCTCGACCCTCGCGAGGCGGACAGCTCGTGGCGGCTGGACCTGGAGAATCCCCGGCTGCACGAAGCGATCGTCGATGCGGCGGGTGACGAGGACCCGGCCGACGCGCTCGACGCACTGCGCCCGTCCGTCCCCCACTACAGCCGCCTCATGGACGCCCTGGCGAGATACCGCGCCCGGGCGCGGGACGGGGGATGGGCGCGCCTGCCCTTCGACTCCGCCGACCCGCCGGCGCTGCGGGAAGGAAACCGGGACCGGCGGGTGGTGCTGCTCCGCTTCCGCCTGCGTGCAGACGAGGAAGGCACGCTGTTCTCCCTCGACGTTCCGCTGCGGGAGCCCGCCCCCCCCGGCCCCCGCGCGGACGGGTCGGACCCCGACGGCACGGATGCCGGGGACGAGCGCGCAGACGCGGGCGCCGATGTCGCGGCCGACAGCGCCGCCGGACCCGACGGTCATGAGGCAGGCGAGGGCGACGCCATGCTCTTCGACGCCACGCTCGCCGATGCCCTCCGCCACTTTCAGGAGCGCCACGGGCTCGTGGCGGACGGGGTGCTCGGGCCGGAGACCCTGCGGGCACTGAACGTCCCGGTGGAGGCGCGCGTCCGGGCGCTGGAGCTGAACCTGGACCGGTGGCGCTGGGTGCCGCGCGACGTCGGTTCGCGCTACGTCCTGGTGAACGTGGCGGGCTTCACCCTGGACGTGATGGAGGACGAGGAGGCCGTCCTCTTCATGCGGGTCGTCGTGGGGGCGCCGGCCTGGGAGACGCCCAGTTTCCGCGACCAAATCCGCTACCTGGTACTGAACCCGTACTGGTACGTCCCGGTGAGCATCGCCCGACGCGAGATCCTTCCGCAGGCGGAGGTGGACGAGGCGTACCTGGAGCGCAACGGATACGAGCGGACGGACATCGAGAGAGCGCCGCTCCGGCAGCGGCCGGTCCCCGGGAATCCCCTCGGAGGAATCAAGTTCATGTTCCCGAATGCCCACAACATCTATCTGCACGACACGCCGACGGGGGAGCTCTTCGATCGCTCGACGCGCGCGTTCAGCCATGGATGCATCCGGCTCGAGAAGCCCTGGAAACTGGCGGAGTACCTCCTGCGCGACGACCCCGGGTGGGACGCCGGGCGGATGCGGGCCGCGGCCGGGGGGACGGGCGAAGTCGACATCGCCCTCCCGGAATCGCTGCCTATCTATATTCTCTACTTCACGGCGGAGGCCACGCCGGACGGGATCGCGCGCTTTCATGCAGATATCTACGACCGGGATCGCGCGTTCGCGGGGCAGCGAGGGGCGCTCGCCTCCGGCGCCGCGGCGGGCGTTCCGGTTCCGGACTGACGCTCCGCCTTTGCCCCCGCCGCCGGGCGCGGATATCTTCCCCGCCTGACTTTCGAGACTGAATGGCCCGGACCTCTGGATAGATCGATGACTGCACACGCCGACCAGCTGCTGAAGAAACGCAAGGAGCGCTTCGAGCGCATTCTCGGACGGAGCCTGGAGCTTCGCCGTCCGGAGGGGCTCGCTCCCCTCTCGGAGCGGGAGTGGGCGCACCTGCGGGAAGACGCCGAAGACCTGTACTGGAACGAGCTCGAGTGGGAGAACGTCACGCAGGAGGAGGGCAGCCTCGCAGGCCAGGCGCTCACGGAGATGGCGTTTCCCGGCTTCCTCGCGCTGGTGAGGGGGCTGCTGCTCGAGGAGACGATGCCGGACGCGCTCGCCGAGGCGGCACCCCGGCCCGAGGTCGTGGAGGCGGTCCTGGACTTCCTCGCCCGCCGCACCATCGAGCTGGGCGAGGCGATGGAGAAGAACGACGCGGAGGAGCCCGCCCGTGTCGCCGCCGAACACATGATGACGAGCCAGCTCGTGGACCTCACCATGGCACAGCTCTACGCGCTTTCCCCCGAGGAGCAGAAGCGTGTCAAGGTCGCCGCCGACCGCGAGGGCGTGGAGGCGGAACGGGGGTAGCAGGCGCCCCGCTCGCTCCGATGCCTCGACTTCCGCGTCCCCGCCCGGGATTTCCATACTTCGCCGGGAGCCCGCTCCTGATCGCGCACCGCGGGGGCGCGCGGCTGGGCCCCGAGAACACCATGGCCGCCTTCCGACAGGCAGTGGGGGAATGGGGCGCAGACATGCTCGAGATGGACGTGCGGGCGACGTCGGACGGGCGCATCGTGGTGATCCACGACGACACGGTGGATCGCACCTGCGACGGGGCGGGGCGGGTGGAGGACCTTTCCTGGGACGCGCTCCGCGAGCTCGACGCCGGGCACCACTTTCGCGACCTCTCCGGGGAGTGCTCGTTCCGTGGCCGGGGCGTCAACGTGCCGCTCCTGGACGAAGTGCTGGAAACCTTTCCCCACGTCCGGATCAACGTCGAGGCGAAGGCGCCCTCCGCAGCTCCCGGGCTCGTCCGGGTGATCCGCCGTCACGCCGCGGAGCACCGCGTGCTGATGGCCGCCACGGAGGAAGAGGCGCGGGGCTCCCGTCACGGGTATCCCGGGCCCACGAGCGCTTCGCGCAGGCAGATCAGGACCTTTCTCGTCCTGCATCGGCTCCCCCTCGCCGCGCTCTACACGCCGCGCACGGACGCGCTCCAGGTGCCGGAGGTGTGGCAGGGGACGCGGGTCGTCTCCCCCCGCTTCGTCCGGGCCGCCCACGCCCGCAACATCCCCGTCCACGTCTGGACGGTCGACGACCGCGAGAGCATGCACCGGCTCCTGGACTGGGGAGTGGACGGGATCCAGACGGACCGGCCCGATGTGCTTTCCGCCGTACTTTCGGAAGTGACGGGGCGCCCGTCGCCCCCCGCGGCCGCAGCAGGACCGCGCGCTCCCCGGGCGCGAATGCCCGGTCCCGGGGCAGGGTCGCCTCCCCCCGACGGGCGCGCGGCGCCGGGGCGCTCCGAGTGAGCGCCTCCGCAGGGGGAGAGGGGCCGAACCTTCTCTCCCGCTTTGCGGCGCACGTCGTCGAGGGGGGATGGCTCCCGGAAGGGGAGACGGTGGTCGTGGCCTGCTCGGGCGGGCTCGACTCCACGGTGCTGCTCCACCTGCTGCGCTTCGGACCGGACGGGAGCGCGTTGCCTCGAGTCGAGCTTCACGTCGCGCACTTCGACCACGGAATGCGTCCGGAAAGCGCGGAGGACGCGGGCCGGGTACGGCGCCTCGCCGAAGATTGGGGGCTGCCGTGCACCGTGGGCCGCGCGGAGAACCCTCCGGAAGGGGAAACGGAGGCGAGGACGGCGCGCCACGGCTTCCTCGAAACGGTGCGGACGGCCACGGGCGCCCGGTGGATCGTGATGGGGCATCACGCGGACGACCAGGCGGAGACCATCCTCTTCCGGATCTTCCGGGGGACGGGACTGCGCGGGCTGTCGGGGATGCCCGAGGCCCGCTCTCCCGGTATTCTGCGGCCGCTGCTGCCGTTCCGCCGTGCCGAGTTGGATGCGTACGCCCGCGAAGCGGAGATTCCCGTTCTCCCGGACGCGACGAACCGCGACCTCCGCTTCGCGCGCAACGTCATCCGCCACGAGATCCTTCCTCGGGCGGAGGAAGCGGTCTCCGCCGGCGCGACCGGTGCGCTCCTCAGGCTGGGGCGGCTCGCGCGGGAGTCGGAGGCGGGATGGGACAGCTTGCTTCCCGAGCTCTGCGACGACGTGGTGATCGAACGGTCGAAGGGGCGCACGGTCATCGACCGGCAGGCGTTTCTGGAGTTTCATCCGGCGGTGCGCTCGCGCATCCTCCGCAGCCTGCTCGCCCCCCTGGGGGCGCGCCCGAACGAAGCCGGAACCCGTGCAGCGCTGGAGTTTACAAGAACGACGGCAAGTGGCCGCGAGTGGCGGCTTTCCGGGGACGTCGTCCTCACCCGCGAATTCGATCGCCTCGTCCTTTCCGGAAAGGGCGCCCCCCCGCGTGGGACGGCCGACTCGCGCGATGATTCCGGTCCATCCGCCGCGACCCGCGGGTCCGGCGTGCCCCTTCTCATTCCGGGGCCGGAGCCCGGCATGCGGAGCGTGCAGGTCGGAGGGCGTCGACTCGTGGTGCGCTGGGGTCCGCATGCACCTTCCGACGCGCTCTGGGTGGAACCGTTCCCTCCTTCCCGGTTACGTTTCCCGCTCTACCTGCGCGGCTGGCAGCCCGGAGACCGGATCCGACTCGCCGCGGGGAGTCGCAAGTTGAAGAAGGTGCTGGCGGAAGCGCGTATTCCACGCGGAGAGCGGGGGCGGATCCCGATTCTCACGGACGCCCGGGGCGAAGTCCTCTGGATTCCGGGGGTGGCGAAGGCCGCCGTGGTCCGGGATCCGGCGCGTCCGGAGAAGGTCCTGGCCGAAGGGCCCCTGTTCATCGGCATCGAGGAGGAGGCGACGGATGCCGGCAGCTTCTGAGGGGTTCGGGATCGAACGGGACGGGGCTGCCGGCAGGATCGTGGCGTCCGGCTCGGAGAGCCGGCGGGACGAGCTCTGGGGGCAGCGCTTCCGCCGGATCGTCTATACGCAGGATGAAATCCGGCGGCGCGTGGAAGCGATGGGGAGCGCCATCGCGGAGGCATATTCTCCGCAGGACGACCTGCTGGTGCTGGGGCTCCTCAAAGGGTCCTTCATTTTCCTGGCGGATCTCGTGCGGACGATCCGGCTTCCGCTCCATGTCGATTTCCTCGCGGCCTCGAGCTACGGGTCCGAGAAGACGAGCGGCGGAGACGTCCGCCTCCTGTACGATCCCGGCACGTCCCTGGCGGGAAGGTGTGTTATCCTCGTGGAGGACATTGTGGACAGCGGCACGACCATGAAGCGGCTCATACCCCTCCTCACGGAGCGGAATCCGAAGAGCCTCGAAGTGTGTGCACTTCTCCACAAGCGGGTCGTGGAGCTGGACCCGGAGCCCCGGTGGGTGGGATTCGAGGCTCCGGACGAATTTCTGGTGGGGTACGGGCTCGATTACAGCGAGAACTTCCGTCACCTGCCTTTCATCGCGAGCTTGTAAGTCGCGCAACGGGCACCGATCGCTTCGGCGAAAACGGCGAAAACAGACTCTTATGGCAGCAGAACGCGATCCGAATCAGAAAAAGCCGGAAGGCACGCGGTGGACCAGGCTTTCGAGGACCGCCTCGTTCTGGCTCCTGCTCGTTCTCTTCTCCTTCCTGATGTTCAGCATGATGCGGGGGCAGCAGGAACCCTCCGTCGAGCTCACCTACAATGAATTCCGCACGGAGCTGCGCGAGGGGAATGTTCATGAGGTGACGATCATCGAGCTTCAGCAGGTCGAAGGCGAGCTTCGCTCCCCCATCAGCCGCGATGGACAGGAGTACGCGGAGTTCCACACCACGCTCCCGAACGAGGTCTCCGAATCGCTGATCGAGGCGATGGAGGCGCAGAACGTCATCATCCGCGGGGAACAGGCGGAGACGGCGTGGTGGAGCGGGCTCATCATGATCCTCCCGTGGATCCTGATCCTGGCGGTATGGATCTGGATCATCCGCTCGATGCAGAGCGGGGGGAACAAGGCGTTCCAGTTCGGCCGCTCCAAGGCGAAGCTCATCTCGCCGGACACGCCGAAGGTGACCTTCGCGGACGTCGCGGGGGCCGACGAGGCGAAGGACGAACTCGAGGAGATCATCGAGTTCCTGAAGGACCCTCAGCGCTTTTCGCGCCTGGGCGGACGCCTGCCCAAGGGCGTGCTCCTCGTTGGCCCTCCCGGAACCGGAAAGACGCTGCTCGCCAAGGCGGTGGCCGGCGAGGCGGGGTGCCCCTTCTTCCAGATGTCCGGATCGGACTTCGTCGAGATGTTCGTGGGCGTCGGGGCTTCGCGGGTGCGCGACCTCTTCGAGCAGGGTAAGGCGCACGCGCCCTGCATCATCTTCGTGGACGAGATCGACGCGGTGGGACGCCATCGCGGCGCCGGACTCGGCGGCGGACACGACGAGCGCGAGCAGACGCTGAACGCGCTTCTGGTCGAAATGGACGGCTTCGAGGCGAACGAGGGGGTCATTCTCCTCGCGGCGACGAACCGTCCGGACGTGCTCGACCCGGCGCTTCTGCGACCGGGGCGCTTCGACCGACAGGTGGTGGTGGACTCACCGGACGTGCGGGGTCGCGAGGGCATTCTCAAGGTCCACGCCAAGAAGCTCCCCCTCGCGGACGACGTGGACTTCACGACGATCGCGAAGGGAACGCCCGGGCTCTCCGGTGCCGATCTGGCCAACATCTGCAACGAGGCGGCGCTGCTGGCGGCGCGGCAGGGCGCGGACAAGGTCGACATGAACGACTTCGAGCGCGCCAAGGACAAGGTGATGCTCGGCACCGAGCGCAAGAGCATGGTGCTGACGGAGGCGGAGCGGAAGCTCACGGCATACCACGAGGCGGGCCACGTCGTGATCGGACTGCGCATTCCGGATCTCGATCCGGTCCACAAGGTGACGATCGTGCCGCGGGGGCGCGCCCTCGGGATCACGGCGAGCCTGCCGCAGGAGGACCGCCACTCCTACACGAAGGACTGGCTGCTGGGCCAGCTCTGCATGCTCTTCGGGGGGCGCGTGGCCGAGGAGATGATCTTCGGCCCGGAGAAGGTGACGACGGGCGCGGGCAACGACATCGAGCGCGCGACCGGCATGGCGCGCCGGATGGTGACCCGCTTCGGGATGTCCGACGTGGTGGGGCTGATGGCGATCGGCGAATCCGAGCAGGAGGTCTTCCTGGGACGCGAGCTCGGGCACCGGCGCGAGGTATCGGAGCACACGGCGCAGCTCGTGGACCAGGAGATCAAGCGGGTGCTGGACGCCGCGCACGAGCGGACGCGCGAGGTACTCGGACGGGAAGAGGATCTCCTCGAGCGGATTGCCGTGGCCCTGCTGGAGCGCGAGACGCTGGATCGCGAGGAGATCTATCTGCTCGAGGCCGGCAAGCCCCTGCCGCCCATGGAGCCGGTGGAGCCGCCCGAGACGTCGGGCGGGCCGGCCTCGCGAGCGGGCAAGGACGCGGCGGCCGGAGCGTCCGCCACGACGGGGGCCGCAGCGGGAGGACCGTCCGGCGGGGAGGGGGAAGGTCCGGACGGGAACGCGGCGGGCGCCGCGTTCCAGCCCGGGGACGAGGAGGAAGGCGTGGACGGGGAAGACGGCGTGAAGAAGAACGTGGCCGCTTCCGCCACGCGGGTGAAGACCGACGAACCGGAAGTCGACTCCTCGTCCTGATGACCCGACCGGCCGAAGCTTCCTCCACACCTTCCTCCGCGCCACAGGGGAGCC
>JBBDIW010000045.1:11520-22623 GCA_040880165.1 Gemmatimonadota bacterium
CGGGCGCGCACGCGCCCGGGTCCCCTTTCTTCAAAGCGCTCCGCGCCGGATCCCGGCCCCGCGGAGTCTGCCCCGGCGGAAGGCGGCTCCCCGGTGCCGCGCGCGACATGGCGTATCGCAGGCGGACGCGTGGCGCTGGACCGGCCGGTCGTGATGGGCATTCTCAACCTCACCCCCGACTCCTTTTCCGACGGGGGCGACCTTCCCACATTGGAGCGGGCACTGGAGCGGGCCGCCGCGATGGTCGGGGAGGGCGCGGGGATCCTGGACGTGGGTGGCGAATCCACGCGCCCCGGGGCGGCATTCGTCGCGGAGGCGGATGAGCGCGCGCGGGTGCTTCCCTTCATCGAAGAGGCCGCGCTTCGCTTCGACGTTCCGATTTCGGTGGACACCCGGAGCTCCCGGGTGGCGCGAGAGGCCCTTGCCGCGGGGGCGTCGATCGTGAACGATGTCTCCGGACTGGCGCACGATGCCGCCATGGCGCGCGTGGTGGCGGAGTCCGGGGCGGGGGTCGTGCTGATGCACATGAGGGGAGATCCGAAGACGATGCAGGAGCGGGCGGTCTATCATGACGTGGCGGCCGAGGTCGAGGCCGAGCTGACCGAGGCGGCGGAGCGCGCCCTGCGCGCGGGCGTGCCGGCGGAGGCGATCGTGCTGGATCCGGGCTTCGGCTTCGCCAAGCTCCCCGCGCACAGCCTGGAGCTCCTCCGCGAGCTAGGCCGGCTGACGCGCTCGGGCTTTCCCCTGCTCGTGGGCCCCAGCCGCAAGGGCTTCATCGGCACGGTCGTGAATCGCCCGCCCAAGGAGCGCGTCGAAGGGACGATCGCCGTCTGCGTCGCCGCCTACCTGCGCGGCGCGCGCATCTTCCGGGTGCACGACGTGGGACCGGTGTCGCGGGCGCTGGCCGTGATCCACGCGTCGGAAACGGGCGCCGGATTCCACGCCGGGACGGGAGCGGGAACCGCGTGATTCCCTTCATCGAGCAGCTCACCTTCCTCAGGCCCGGGTGGGGCGATCTCGTCGAGATCCTCGTCGTGAGCTTTCTCTTCTACCGGGTCCTCCTGCTCACGCAGCGCACCCGGGCGATGCAGATGCTCCTGGGCGTGCTCCTTCTGGGGGGCGTGTACTTCGTCGCCCGCCTGCTCGACTTCGTCCTGATCCGCACCCTACTCGAGACCCTCTTCCAGTACGGAGCGATCGCGGCGCTCGTCGTCTTCCAGCCCGAGCTCCGCTCCGCGCTGGCGCGCCTGGGCCAGAGCCGGATGCTCCGGCTCTTCAAGACGCTGGAGAAGAGCGAGGTCGTGGACCACATCGTCGAAGGCGTGGAGCAGCTGTCGCGGAACAAGACCGGCGCGATCATCGCGATCGAGCAGGAGGTGGGGCTGGACGAGTACGCGCAGACGGGCAGTCCCGTGCACGCGCGGGTCTCGGCCGAGATGCTCAACACGATCTTCACCCCGTACTCGCCGCTGCACGACGGCGCCGTGATCGTGGTGGGCGACGTGATCGTGGCGGCCGGCGCGATCCTGCCCCTCACGCAGTACCCGCTGCCCGACAAGCTGCTCGGCACGCGGCACCGCGCCGCCCTGGGGCTCAGCGAGGAAACGGACGCACTGGTGATCGTGGTCAGCGAGGAGACATCCCAGGTCTCCGTGGCCCGCAGGGGACACCTCGAGCGGGACGTGGATTCGAAGCGACTGCACCAGATCCTGAAGGGAGTGCTTCCCGGCCAGACGATCGGCTCGATGTAGCCGGGGGAGGTGCTGCGTTGACATCATCGGGACTCCACCCCTACATTGCGCCTCCAAGTCCGGGGATCCGCACCCTGGATCGTTGATTTTTCCGGGAACCCACGCACCCGGGAGTGTACATCCAGAAGCGCCGCACGACGCATGATCCGTGAAGGCTCGCTCGCACTTCGGAAAGGAGTACCGGCTTGGAAGGGGCACAGTACCAACTGATTGGGCTCTTTGCGGACGGGGGTCTGATGATGTATCCCCTCGTCCTCTGTTCCCTGATCGCCCTCGGGGTGATCATCGCCAAGGCCTGGACGCTCTGGGTCGCCCACCGCAGCACGCGCGAAGTCCTCGCGGAAGTCGGGGAGCTCGCGCGCGAGGGGCGGATCGACGAAGCGATGCGCGTCGCCAGCGAGACGACCGGACCGACGGCGGCCATTCTCGTCGCCGGCCTGAGGCGCATCCGTGAAGGCCGCGTCCGCGAGGGCGAGCTGGAGCAGGCGGTGAGCACGACCGGCATCATCGAGCTCGGCTTCCTCGAGCGCGGCCTCGTCGTGCTCGCGACGGTGGCCAACGTCGCGCCGCTCATGGGTTTTCTCGGAACCGTCGCCGGCATGATCATCGCCTTCGCCGCCATCGAGGCCGCCGGAGACGTGGATCCGACGCTCGTTGCCGGCGGCATCAAGGTGGCCCTGCTCACGACGGCGACCGGACTCCTGATCGCCATCCCGGTGAACATCGGGTACAACTTCTTCGTGACCCGGATCGACACGCTGATCCTGGACATGGAGCAGGGCGCCCAGGAAGTCCTGGACCTGGCGTACGACCTGGAGATCAGTGGCCGACTGTCCGTGGATCGTCCGGCTACCGCCGCCGTGGGATCGGCAAGGAAAGGCGTGGGATCGCTGTCGCAGCCCGCGGAATCGCTGCGTCCGCCTCTCGATGACTCCCGGATCGCCGACTCGTGAAGGGAACCTCGACACCCGCGGACGGAACCCGGCGTCGCGGCTTCGGTATTCAATACGCAGGAGAACTGAGCTAAATGGCGATTCTGAACAAGAAATCCAAGGTGAGCGACGAGGTCCCGACCTCGTCCATGGCGGACATCGCGTTCCTCCTGCTGATCTTCTTCCTGGTCACGACGGTCTTCCCGAAGGACAGCGGGCTGCAGATCGTCCTTCCGGAGGAAGCCGAGCAGATCGAGGTGAGCCAGCGCAACATCCTGCACATCAACATCCAGGAGAGCGGGCTGGTCGTGGTGCGGCGGGGCGAGAGCACGCAGGAACAGACGCTCCAGGCGCGCGAGATCCAGCAGCTCTGGCGGACCGAGGTGGACGCGAATCCCAACCTGATCGCCTCGGTACGGACGCATCCGGAAGCCGCGCACCGGCACATGATCGCCGTTCTGGACCAGCTTCAGCTGGCGAACGCCGAGAGAGTCTCACTGCAGATCATGGAGAACTGACGGATGGCCTTGAGCAAGAGTGGATTCGAGCGCAAGTCGGGCGTCTCGGACGAGATTCCGTCCTCGTCCCTGGCGGACATCGCCTTTCTTCTCCTCATCTTCTTCATGGTGACGACGGTCTTCCGGACCACCCGTGATCGCCCCATCGTCTGGCCGCAGGCCGAGGCGACGGAGCGGATCGACGAGAAGCGTCAGAACATCATGCACGTCTGGCTCGAGCGGAACGGGGACGTCTGGATCAACGACATGCGCACGCCGATCCAGGACGTGCGCTCCATCGTGCGCCCGGCGTATCTCGAGTCGGAGCGGCGTCTGGTGATCTCGTTGCGGGCCGACACGGAAGTGCCGTATCGCTTCACGAACCAGCTGATGGAAGAATTCAAGGCGGCGGGAGCCGTCCGACTGGTGTTCGCGACCGAACTTGAACGCCGCATGGCGAGGGAGAGACGATGAATCCGACAGCGGTGCCCGAAAGGGCCGAAATGGACGAGTTCGAGACCGCGAACGACCGCTTCAAGCAGTCGTTCGGGTCCTGGTTCTGGGGCGGGATCATCGCGGCGACCCTGCTGCACTTCGCGGCGATCGCCTTCTGGCCGACGATGACCGCGGAGGACTGGGCGATCGCCTCCGACGAGCTCGAGACGATCGAGATCCCGCCGGAGATCGAGATCCCGCCGCCGCCGGAGCCGATCGCGCGCCCCGCGACGCCGGTCATCGCGGACGCGCAGATCGACGAGGACATCACGATTGCGCCGACCACGTTCGAGGACAACCGTCCCGACGATCTTCCGCCGCCGCCGGCCGACGCGGACTTCGACATTTCGTCGCAGCCCGTCTTCGTGCCGCACACGGTGACCCCGGAAGTGCGGAACCGGTCGGTGGTCGAGCGGGCGCTGGTGCAGGAGTACCCAAGCGCCCTGCGCGACGCGGGAATCGGCGGAGTCGTGCTGATGCACTTCTTCGTGGACGAGAACGGCCGGGTCGGCAACACGATCATCCAGGAGAGCTCGGGACACGCCCTTCTGGACCAGGCCGCGGAGCGTGTGGCGCAGGTCTTCGAGTTCAACCCGGCGATGAACCGGGACGAGCGCGTGGCAGTCTGGGTTTCGATTCCGATCCGGTTCACCACCACCCGCTGACGCGTTCCTCGCGAAGGAAGACCCCGCCGGAATTCGTCCGGCGGGGTCTTTTTTTGACCGTATCCCAGGCATAGAATGGGTGTAGACTACAAGGCGAGAGTGCACGAGCGCCTTCCCGCGATCCGGGAGTCGATCGCGCAGGCGGCGGAGCGCGCCGGCCGCGATCCGGGCGGCGTCCGCATCGTGGCGGTCACCAAGGGCCATTCCCTGGAGGCCGTGCGCGCGGCCGTGGCCGCGGGACTCTTCGATCTCGGAGAGAACCGGGTGGAGGAGCTCGAGGAGAAGGTGCAGGCGTTCGGGCGCGAGAACGTGCGCTGGCACATGGTCGGGCACCTGCAGCGCAGAAAGGTGCCGCGCGTGCTGGCGACGTGCGACCTGCTCCATTCGGTGGGCACGGTCGCGCTCGCGCGGCGCGTCTCCGACCGCTGGCTGGACGCGGCGCGTGGAGCTCCGGTCGCGGCCGGGGCACGGCGTGCGGCGCACCCCGGGTCGCCCCCGGGCGCGGATGCGGTGTCGGAGTCGAGCGGTGGCGGGCACGGCACGCCCGATCCGCTCGGCACGCAGGAGGGGGAGCCCGGGCGGGATCCCGGGTTTCCGGTGCTTCTCCAGGTGAACACGTCGGGGGAGGAGGCCAAGGGAGGCTTTCGGTTCGAAGGGGCGGAAGACGAGTTCGCCGAGGTGCTCGAGCTCCCCGGGCTCCAGGTGAGGGGGCTGATGACGATGGCGCCCTACACCGAACAGGAAGCCGTGCTGCGGAGAACCTTTCGGCGCCTGCGGGAGCTTCAGGACGCGCTCGCCCCGCACCCGCGGTACCGCGGCCGGGAGCTGTCCATGGGAATGACGAACGACTACACGATCGCCGTCGAAGAGGGGAGCACGATGGTTCGCCTCGGGACGGCCCTCTTCGGGGAGCGCCCGGCATGATCGATCTGACACCGCTCGATGTTCGCAAGAAACGGGGGGACTTCCGCCGCGCCATGCGCGGGTACGATCCGGAAGAGGTGGATATCTTTCTCGAGGTGGTGGCGGATCGGCTCGAGGAGCTGGTGAAGGAGAACATGACGCTGCGGGAGCGGGCATCGAGCCTTGGAACCCGGCTCGAGACGCAGGAAGGTCGGGAGCGGGCGGTGCAGGAAGCGCTGGTGACGGCCCAGCAGCTGCGGGAGGAGATCCGCGGACAGGCGCAGAAGGAGGCGGACTTCATCCGCAGGGAAGCCGAGGCCCGCATCGAGCGCGCCGTGGACGCCGCGCGGGCGAAGATGGTGGAATTCAAGGGGGCGCTGCAGGATCTGGAACGCCAGCGCGCGCGATTCCTCAAGGGCTTTCGCTCGGCGCTCGAGCGGGAGCTGGACAGCGTGGAGATCGAGGAGCAGAGAACGCCGCTGGACGACTTCACACTGGAGATCGACCTGTCGGGCGGAACGCGCTCCCTGAGCTCGCTCCTGGACGAAGCAGGCACGTCGGCCGAGGGTGACGTCGAAGAGGGCACGGCTGCCGAGGCCGGGGCTCCCGAGATCGCGGCCGCCGAAGCCGAGGGCCGACGCGCCCACGCACCGGAGGACGATGTCTCCCTCGCGTTCGGCGTGGGCGGAAGCGAAAGCGGGCCGGTCGCGGGCACGGGTGCAGCCGCGGAGAATGCCGACACCGCAGCCGCGGACGCCGAAGGCGCTCCGTCGAGCGAGACGGACCCGGAGGAGGACGACGATTTCGTCGACATCTTCGGGGAGAAGGCGCGGGTCAAGAAGGACGAACCTTGACCCGAGCGGAACCTCGAGAGGAAAGCCCGACGGCGGCGCGGTTGCTCACCGCGGCGGAAACGATGGCGCGGGTGGCGGAGGCGGAAGACGCGATCCGCGCCCGCAGCGCGCTGATTCCCAGGGTGGGGATCATCCTGGGCACCGGCCTCGGCAGGCTGGCGGACGACATCGACGTGGATGCGGAGATCTCGTACGACCAGCTTCCCCACTTCGTCCGTCCGACGCTGGAGGGGCACGCGGGACGGTTGATCCTCGGCAGTCTGGAGGGGACGCCCGTCGTGGCCATGCAGGGTCGCTATCACGCCTACGAGGGATACACGCTCCAGGAAGTGACCTTCCCCGTGCGCGTCCTCCGGCGCCTGGGGGCGGAGACCCTGGTGGTCTCGGGCATCTGCGGCGGCATGGACCCGCTGCGCAGGCCCGGCGACCTCGTCCTGCTGGACGACCAGCTGAACCTCATGGGCGACAACCCGCTCGTGGGGGAGAACCTGGACGACTTCGGCCCCCGATTCCCCGACATGTCCGAGCCGTACGACCGCGCGCTGCAGGCGCGCGCGCTGGAGGCGGCGATGAACCGGCGGATCCCCCTGCAGCGCGGCGTATACGCGGCGGTCACGGGGCCCAGCCTGGAGACGCGGGCCGAGTACCGCATGCTGCGCGCCCTGGGCGCGGACGTCGTGGGGATGTCCACCGTTCCCGAGGTCATCGTCGCGAATCACATGGGGATGCGCGTGCTGGGCATCTCGATCATCACGGACGCCTGCCTGCCGGACGCCCTCCAGCCCGTGGACGTGCCGACGATCCTTCGGACGGCCATGGAGGCCGAGCCGAAGCTCGCAACGCTGATCCGCGACGTCGTCGGGAGCCTGTAACGGTGCACCCGTCATTTCACGAACGGAATCCCGACATCCTGTCGACTGCCCACAGACCGCGACGGATCTGATCTCAGCCATGACATACCCCGAACTTCCCGCGAACCTCCTCGACCTCGAGGAGGAGATGCTCGACCTCTGGCGCAAGGAGAAGCTCTTCGAAGCCACGCTCGAGGCCACCGCGGACGGCGAGCCCTTCGTCTTCTACGAGGGCCCGCCCACCGCAAACGGCCGTCCGGGGCTGCACCACATCATCAGCCGGACGACCAAGGACCTGGTCTGCCGCCACCGCACGATGACCGGCCGCAGCGTGACGCGCATCGCCGGGTGGGACACGCACGGGCTGCCGGTGGAGATCGAGGCGGAGAAGAAGCTGGGCATCTCCGGCAAGCCGCAGATCGAGGAGATCGGGATTGCGCGCTTCAACGAGGTGTGCCGCGACTCGGTCTTCACGTACAAGAAGGACTGGGAGGCGTTCTCCGAGCGAATCGGCTACTGGCTGGACTACTCGCGCCCGTACGTGACGTACCACACGGAGTACATCGAGTCCGTCTGGTGGATCCTGAAGGAGCTCGCGGAGCGCGAGCTGCTGTACCGCGGGCACAAGAGCGTTCCCTACTGCCCTCGGTGCGGGACGGGACTCAGCTCGCACGAGGTCGCGCAGGGGTACGAGGACGTGGAGGATCCGTCGCTCTTCTTCCTCTGTCCGCTCCTCGGCGCGGACGGCGGGCCGGACGCCGACGGGCGGGCTCTCCTGGTCTGGACGACGACGCCGTGGACCGTGCCGTCGAACACCGCGGTCGCGGTGCACCCGGAGCTGATCTACGCCGAGGTCGAAGCGGACGGGCGGCGCGTGCTCCTGGCGGAGGACCGGGTCGAGGCCGTGCTGGGCGAGGGCGTGGAGATCCTGGCGCGCCACCGCGGCGCCGAGCTCGCCGGGATGCGCTACCAGCGCCCGCTCGAGCTCGTCGACGTGACGGAAGAGGAGGCGCGGGCCGGGTGGTACATCCTGCCCGGCGACTTCGTGAGTGCCGAGGACGGCACCGGCATCGTGCACATGGCCCCGGCGTTCGGAGCGGACGACTACGCCACGGGCCAGCGCCACGGCCTCCCCCTGTTGCAGCCGCTGGACGACGCGGGCCACTTCCGGGAGGCCGTCCCGCTCGTGGGCGGGCTGTTCGTGAAGGACGCGGATCCGGTGATCGTGGAGGCGCTGGACGCCGCGGGGATGCTCTTCCGGATCGAGCGGGAGACGCATTCGTATCCGCACTGCTGGCGCTGCTCCTCGCCGCTCATCTACATGGCGCGCAGCTCCTGGTTTGCCGCGACGTCCACGGTCAAGGACCGCATGCTCGCGAACAACCGCGAGGTCGGGTGGAACCCGCCCGAGGTGGGGACCGGGCGCTTCGGCGAGTGGCTGGAGAACAACGTGGACTGGGCGCTCTCGCGCGACCGCTTCTGGGGCACGCCGATTCCGGTCTGGATCTGCGACCGGGACCCGGAGCGGGTCGAGTGGATCGGGAGCCTGGCCGAGCTCGCCGAGCGCAGCGGCGCGCTGCCCGACGACTTCGACCCGCACCGTCCCTTCGTCGACGAAATCACCTGGCCCTGCCCGGACGGGTGCGGCGGGACGATGCGGCGGACCCCCGAGGTCGTGGACGTCTGGTTCGACTCCGGCGCCATGCCGTACGCCCAGTGGCACTACCCCTACGAGAACCGGGACGCGTTCGAGCGCCACTTTCCCGCGGACTTCATCTGCGAGGCGCTGGACCAGACGCGGGGGTGGTTCTACTCGCTGATGGCGATCTCGACGATGCTGGACCGGGGTCCGGCCTACCGGAACGTCATCGTGAACGGGCTCATCCTGGACGCCGAGGGGCAGAAAATGTCCAAGTCCAAGGGGAACACGGTGGACCCCTGGGATGCGATCGGCGAGCTCGGTGCCGACGCCCTGCGCTGGTACCTCATCACGGTGAGCCAGCCGTGGACGGCGAAGCGGTACGATCCGGAAGGGGTGCGGGAGTCGGCCCGGAGGTTCTTCGACACCTTCTTCAACAGCTATCGGTTCTTCACCCTGTACGCGAATGTGGAGGAATGGGCGCCGTCGGACGAGGATCCCGCGCCGGAGCGCCGGAGCATCCTCGACCGCTGGCTCCTCTCGCGCCTGAATCGGCTGGTCGCGGAAGTCTCGGACGAGCTGGACCGGTACCAGGTCACGCGTGCCTACCGCCTGGTGAGCGACTTCCTCAACGAGGAGCTGTCGAACTGGTACGTGCGGCGCTCGCGCCCGCGCTTCTGGGGGAACACGGACGCGGAGGACGCGCGCGCGGCGTTCCGGACGCTGTGGGACGCGCTGCGGACCGTATCGCTCCTTGTCGCGCCGGTCACGCCATTCTTCGGGGACTGGATGCACCGTGCCCTCGCCGGCGGGAGCGCGCACCTGGCGCCGTTTCCGGCTTCCGACGAAGCCCTGCTGGACGGGGATCTCGAGCGGGAAATGGCCGCCGTGCGCGAGCTGGTGTCGCTGGGGCGGGCGGCGCGGGAAGAGGTCCAGATCAAGGTGCGGCAGCCTTTGAGGAAGCTGTACGCCGTCCTTCCATCCGTCGCGGCCGGTTCCGCCGCTGCCGCTCCTCCCACGATCCGGCCCGAAGTGCTCGACGTGCTGAAGGACGAGCTGAACGTGAAGGAGGTGGTCTTCCTCTCCTCCGCGGAGCACATCGTGCGCCTCGTGGCCCGCCCGAACTTCCGCAGCCTGGGCCCGCGCTTCCAGAAGCGGAGCGAACTCGCGGCGACGGCCATCCGCGGACTCTCGAGCGAGACGCTGGCGGCGTTCCGGAGGGGCGAAGAGGTCGCGATCTCGCTGGAAGGAACGGATCATGCCCTCCAGCCGGAGGAGCTGGAGATCGTGGAGGAGGCCGAAGGAGATTTCATCGTGCGCAGCCAGAATGGGTACACCGCCGCGCTGGACCCCACCCTGGACGATGAGCTCCTGGGCGAAGGCGTGGCGCGCGAGCTCGTGAACCGGATTCAGCGGCTCCGCAAGGAGAGCGGTCTCGAGATCACGGACCGGATCGAGCTGTGGATCTCCGGATCGGCCGAGGTGGAAGCGGCCGCCGCGGACTTCACCGACTTCATTCGCGGCGAGACACTCGCGGTGCGGCTGGACGTCGGCGGGGCGCCTCCGGATGAGGCCTTCGACGCCGATCGGGAGATCGAGTTGGACGGTGTCCCGGTGCGCATCGCGCTCGGACGGGCGGGGAGCTGAGCCCGCCGGAGATGAGGCACGACCCGGAAAGGCACACTGGGGGAGGTCTGGCGCCGGCGCACGCCGGTGCTCGGCTCGGCCCGTTCAACGCGGAGAAGGTGAGGATCTTCGCGACCATGGGCGGGGGCGTCCTCGCCCTGGATTTCGCTACGAAGTGGATCGTGCAGGAGACCTTCTTTCTCGGTCAGTCCAGGCCGGTGCTGGGCAGCTTCTTCCGACTCACGTACATTATCAATCCCGGGGCGGCCTTCGGATTCCAGGTGGGAGGACATTCCCGTCTGGTCTTCACGATCCTGGGGGCCGGCGTTCTGCTTCTCCTCTTCACCCTCTATCGATGGACTCCGCCGCACGACCGGTTTCGCCTCGGGGTGATCGCGGTGGTGTGCGGGGGCGCGCTCGGCAACCTGCTCGACCGGCTGGCGCACCCGTTCGGCGTCGTGGACTTCTTCGACGTCGGGATCGGTCGGGCGCGCCTGCCGATCTTCAACATCGCCGATGTGGCGATCTCGGTCGGTGCCCTGCTGCTCGCCGCGTCGTTTTGGAGGGAGGGCCACGAGGACGAGAAGGAGAAGGCGAAGAGGAAACGCGAATGGGAGAGGAATGATGCGCAGGAAGGCGGGATGGGTGCGGGCGGAGACATCTGAGGCAGGCAGGAGAAGGCGTGGCTGACGCGATGGCGGGGAAGGCGGAATCCGGCGGTGCCGGAGAGGCGGACGGAACGCGGCGCACGTTCACCGTGGACCCGGCGTTTTCCGGAGAGCGGCTGGACGTGTACCTTTCCCGGGAGGCGGGTCTGTCGCGCACACGGATTGCGCGGCTCATCGACGAGGATCACATCCGGGTGGACGGGGCCGCGCCGAAGAAGTCGC
>JBBDIW010000045.1:22723-28927 GCA_040880165.1 Gemmatimonadota bacterium
CGGCTCATCGACGAGGATCACATCCGGGTGGACGGGGCCGCGCCGAAGAAGTCGCAGCCGGTCGAGCCGGGACAGCAGGTCGAGGTCGTGGTTCCCGCGCCCGAGCCGCTGTCGGACAGGGCGCAGGACATTCCGCTCCGGATCGTGTACGAGGATGCCGCGCTCGTCGTGGTGGACAAGGCCGCGGGGATGGTGGTGCATCCCGCCGCCGGACATCCGAACGGCACGCTGGTGAACGCCCTCCTGCACCACGTGGGCGACCTTTCGGGAATCGGCGGATCGCTGCGGCCGGGGATCGTCCACCGGCTCGACCGCGACACGTCCGGTCTGCTCGTCGTGGCGAAGAAGGACGGAGTGCACCAGGCGCTCTCCGCGGCGCTCAAGGAGCGGAAGGTTCGCCGACGGTACCTCGCGGCGGCGTGGGGGCACCTGCCCGAGTCGCCGCTGACCATCGACGCCCCCATCGGGCGCGACCCGGGGGACCGGAAGCGGATGGCGGTGATCGACTCCGGCCGGCGCGCGGTGACGCGCGTGCGGGTGAAGGAGCGCTGGCTTGCCGCGGAGCTTCTGGAGGTCGCGCTGCAGACGGGAAGGACGCACCAGATCCGGGTGCACCTGGAGCACCGTGGCCACCCCGTCGTCGGGGACGAGGTCTATGGTGTCGGATGGGAGAAGGGCATGGGCGGCCGGGGCCGACTTTGGGCGCGTGAGCTCCAGGCCCGTACGCCGCGGCACTTTCTGCACGCGGCGGAGTTGGACTTCGTGCACCCCGAAACGGGGCGCGAGATGAGCTTCCGCTCGCCGCTGCCGGAGGATCTGGCGGCCGTCGCGGAGTGGGCGAGAGAGGCTCGATGAAGCGGTTCATCAACGCAAGGAAGATGGCTACGGAATGATATCGGATCCGAGACTCACCTTCGACAGCTTCGTGATCGGGCCCGCCAACCGGCTGGCCTGCGCCGCGGCGCGTCGCGCAGCCGATTCTCCGGGAGCGAGCTTCAATCCGCTCTTCCTGTACTCGGCGTCCGGGCTGGGCAAGTCGCACATCCTCAGCGCGATGGCGCACCACTCCCAGCGCATGGACCCCGAGGCCCGCGTCGTGTATCAGACGCTCGAGGGGTATCTGGACGAGCTGATGAAGGCGCTGGAGGCCGGAGAAAAGGAGGTCATCAAGGAGCGCTACAGCGAGCTGAGCATGCTCCTTCTGGACGACGTACAGTTCCTCACGGGGCAGACGCAGGCCCAGGAGATGCTCCTGCGCACGCTCGACGCGCTGATGGGCTCCGGCAGCCAGATCGTGCTGGCAAGCGACAGGCCCCCGGCGGAGATCAACGGCCTGGATGCCCGGCTGCTGTCGCGCTTCTCGGGAGGGCTGATCGTGGACATCGCGGCGCCGGAGTACGAGACGCGCGTCGCGATCATGCTGAAGAAGGTGGAGGAGCGGAAGGCGAATCTGGAGCCCGGCGTCGCCGAGGCGCTCGCCCGCTTCCCCTTCCGCAACGTCCGGGAGCTCCAGGGGGGACTGAACCGGGTGCTCGCGATCCAGGAGCTCGAGGGAATCCCCATCCGGGTCGAGAACATTCCGGAGCTGCTGGCTGGCGAAGCGCTGTCCGGCAGCGGAGACGAGTTCGGAAGCTTCCTCAGCGAGATCACGGGAAGCGTCGCCGCGACGGTGGAAGAGCAGGAAGCGGCGTGGCGCCGCGCGCTCCGTGAGGCGGCGGAGGAGGGGGAGGCGCACGATTTCTCCACCGTGCGGCTGCGGCGCCTGCTCGAAGCGGCGGAAGAGCCCGAGAACGCCGAGGAGGTCGCGGCGGAGTTCCGGTCGCACATGGCGCGCCTGACCGAGATCCGCAAGGCGGTCGACGCCCTCGGAAATCCCTGGCCCGAAGGCGCGCAGGCCGTGCTGAAGGACCCCGAGCGGCTGGAAGAGGCGGAGATGCTCCTCGCATCCGCGCTCGAGCGGGTTCGTGCCTTTCCCGCGCTCCCGGCCGGTCCCGGCCTGGAGGAGATTGCTCCGTCCTATTCCCAGCTGGCGGTGAAGGCGTCCGAGCGGCTCGCCCTGGCCGCGCGACCGGATTACAATCCCCTCTTCGTCTGGTGTTCGGATTCCATGCGCTCGCGCGAGATCCTGGAGGCGACCGGCCGTGCGTACATGGGCGCGAATCCGGAGGGGAAGGTCGGACTGATCTCGGCGGCGGAATTCGCCGAAGATTTCATCCGCGCGATCTCCGGCGGCGTCGCGGGGGCGTGGCGGGAGCGCTGGTGGACCGTGGAGCTCCTGCTGCTTCACGGCGTCGAGGCGCTCTCCACGACGGAGCGCGCCCAGGACGAATTCTTCCACCTCTTCGAGGCGCTGAAGCGGCAGGGGGCACGGCTCCTCCTCGCCGCGGACCGTCCGCCGTCCGCCATCGAGAACATCGACGACCGGCTGCGCTCGCGCTTCGAGGGAGGACTCGTGGTCGAGCTCGTACCGCCGGTGACGACGCGGCGCGAGACCGTCTCTCCTGCTCCTTCGGGTTCCGCGGAATACGAGAGCTTCGCGGACGTGTTCGGTACCGGGAGCGGGGCCGGGAAGTCCGGAGGCGGCGCTTCCGCGAAGGACGCCCCTGAAGAATCGTCCGACGCGCAGGCGGAAACGCCCCGAAGCGAGTCGGACGCGTCCGGTGGCGCGTCCCGGGGCTCCGGGACGGCAGCGGACGCCCGGGCGGCGGACGGCGGAAATCCCGCGGCGGATGCGTCTGGCACCCCCGGGGGTGCAGAAAAAGCCGCGGTGCCTGGAGAGGCTGAATCCGCGGGCGCTTCGAACACCGCGGGCGGAGCGGCTTCGGCGGCCGGGGCCGGAATGTCCGCCGGAGACGCCGCCGCGCCGGGCGACATACGCGCGAACGGGAAGGGCGGGAAGCAGGATCTCCTGTCGCGGGAGAGGGTGGTCTGGGAGTGGCCCAGGCTCGAAGATCGGCTCGTGGAGGATTTTGACTGATGGCTATCGAAGGCTCGCTCGCCGACGTCGGGCTCGCGGACATCTGCCAGCTTCTTGCGATGGGGCGGAAAACCGGCTGTCTCAGCGTGACGCACCGATCCAACTTCGGATACGTCTATTTCGGGGAGGGACGCGTCACGCACGCCTCCGTCCTCAACCGCCCGGACCGCCTTGGCGACCTTCTGGTCAAGAACGGCGTGATCGAGCGGTCGGACCTCGACGAGGCCATCGCCGCGCAGGTCGCGGAGTCCGGCAAGCGCCTGGGGCAGATCCTCGTGGAGCGCGGGACGATCACGCGGGAGGACCTGAACCGCTTCATCACCATCCAGATCGAGGAAGCGGTCTACCACCTCTTCGCCTGGAACGAGGGCGGGTTCCACTTCAACCCGGACCAGCTCCCGGACGAGGACCCGACGCTCAAGATCTCCATCAACACCGAGGGCCTGCTCCTGGAGGGAGCGCGACGGGTGGACGAGTGGAGCCAGATCGAGAAGAAGATTCCGTCCATGGACATCGTCTTCTCGCTCGAGCGCCATCCGGAGGAAGAAGAGGGGGTGGAGCTCACCGAGGCCCAGAAGAAGATCCTTCCGCTGATCGACGGCGACCAGACGGTGGACGACCTCGTGAAGGAATCGGGGCTGGTAGAGTTCGACGTCGCGAAGGCGCTCTACGGGCTGCTGCAGGCGGGCTTCCTGCAGCGCTCGGGACGCCGGGCTCCCCGGGACCGGGAGGAGGACACTCTGTCCCAGCAGCACAGCAACCTCGGAGTCGCTTTTTTCCGGGCGGGGATGCTCGAGGACTCCGAGCGGGAGTTCAAGCGCGCGCTGGAGCTCGATCCAACCGACCCCAAGCTGCGGTCGCGTCTGGCGCTGGTCTGCCTCAAGCGGCACCGGCCGGTGGAGGCGCTCGAGTACTTCGACGGGGCGCCGCTGGAGACGAAACCGGACTTCGCCGGACTGCGCAACCGCGCGCTCGCGCTCGAGTGGCTGGGCCGGTACGACGAGGCGCTGGAGTCCCTGGAGCGCGCGGACGCGCTTCGACCCGGTGATGCGGACACCCTGCTGGCGCGGGGGATCGTGCACCTGAAGGGGGGCGATGCGGAGTCCGCGCAATCGGCGCTGGAGCGTTACCGGAGATACCTGCAGGACACGGTTCCACCTCCCCTCTTCTTCGCGTACGCGCTGCTCACCGCGGCCGCGCTGGGAGACCTGGAAGGCGCGGTGCAGTTCGGCAGGGACGGCATGGAGCACTACCCGAACGACGGCCCCATCCTCGTCAACCTCGGGACCGTGCTCGAGCGGCGGGGCGAGGCGGAGCCGGCGGAGGAGTTGTACCGGCGCGCGCTCCAGGATTCGCCCGTGCTGCCGCAGGCGCACAAGAACCTGGGTGAGATGGCCTACCGCCGGGGCGAGCGGGACGAGGCGAAGAAGCACTTCCAGAAGGCCATCGAGCTCAATTCGCACCTCGGCGACGACGTCTACCTCAAGCTCGGCAACATCGCGGAGGCCGAAGAGGACCGGGAATGGGCGCTCCGCCTCTGGCGACGGGCGCTGGAGATGAATCCGGACAATGCCGTGGTGCGGGAAAAACTGAGCGCGCTGGCGCCCGCGCCGGGATAATGACCCGCCTGCTCCTGGCTCTGCTACTGCTGCCGGGGACCATCCTGACCCTTTCTGCCGCGGCCGCTCCGCGGGAGCCACGGCACGCGCAGACTCCCCCGTCTTCGCAAGCTCCTGAAGCGACGCCTTTCGACCTTCCCGCCGGCGCCGAGCCGGCGGGGGCGCTTTACACGGATCGCGCCGCCATCATCTTCTGGCCCGGCGATTCGCTGCGGGCGGAGCGGGCGCGAAGGGTCCTGGAGGCGTATGCCGACCTTCCCGCTCTTCCCCCGGAGTACCCATCCGACGTCCGCTTCTACCTCGCCCCTTCCGAGGAGATCTTCGGGCACCTCACCGGCGGTGCGGTGCCGGAGTGGGGCGCCGGGGTCGCGGTGCCTTCGCTCGGGAGGATCGTGATTCCCGCGTACGCCTCGAGTCGCACGCGGGGTGGCGGCCAGGAATGGGTGATCCGGCACGAATGGGCGCACCTCGCTCTGCACCAGTACCTGGAGGGTCTGCGGATTCCGCGCTGGTTCGACGAAGGGTACGCCGAGTGGTCGTCCGGCGGCTGGGACGCCATGGAGGGATGGAGGCTGCGCATCGCCATCGCGACCGGCCGCGCGCCCACGCTCGACTCTCTCACGCTCGCCTGGCCGCGTGATCGCGCCTCCGCGGAGCTGTCGTACCTGCTCTCGGCGACGGCGCTGGAGTACATGACCCGTGAGAGCGGAGAGCGCGGACTGGCGATCTTTCTCGAACGGTGGCGGGAGCTCGAGGATTTCGACCAGGCGCTCCGCACCACGTACGGCATGACCCTGGGTACCTTCGAGCGCAACTGGATCGCCTACGTGAAGTCGCGCTACGGCTGGCTGCTCGCCCTGTCGAATTCGCTGATCTTCTGGGGAATCCTGGCCCTGCTGCTGATGGCGCTTTTCGCGATCCGGCGCCGGCGGGATCGGGAACGCATGGCGCTCCTGCGCGCGCAGGAGCCCCCCGATCGCCCCGCCTACTGGATGGGCGCGGAACCGGAGGACGTCGGGCCGGAGAACATCGGGTCGGAGGACGTCGGGCCGGAGAACGACGCGTCGAGGGACACTTGACCCGCGGCGGGCCCTGATCGATTATGCAGACATGACCAGAAAATCCAACCTCAATGAACGCTCGGGCCGCTCCGCACGAGCCGCCCGCCGGGCCGGGACCGCAGGGCGCACCGCTCGCGCCGAAAAGTCCGAGACCGCCCTCCACTTCACGGCCGTGAACGGCATCCTGGCCGGAGCCGGAGTCGTCACCGTCTCGCTGGGCTACTACCTCCTCGGGCAGGGCTCGATCACCGCCGCGCCGCTCCTCCTGGTGCTGGGGTACGTCGTCCTGCTTCCGCTGGCGATCATCCGCTAGGCGACCTGGAGCACAGCTTCACTGAAGTCCGGCAGCGCATGAAACGCTTCAATCCCCGCCGGCACGCCGCTACATTCGATATCGGCTTTCCGGGCGCTTAGCTCAGCTGGTTCAGAGCACCTGCCTTACAAGCAGGGGGTCGGGGGTTCGAATCCCTCAGCGCCCATGCACGTGTCGAAGATCCCCGCGGTATCGCTGGGGATCTGCGTAGCGAAGCGAAGCTCATCCCTCAGC
>JBBDIW010000046.1:0-4368 GCA_040880165.1 Gemmatimonadota bacterium
CGTCTTCACCCTTCCGTCCATCATTTCGGGGTGCCGCGTGATCTCGGCCACGTCGGTGACCGGAAGGCCCGCGTCGCGCAGGGCGCGCGCCGTTCCGCCCGTCGACAGAAGCTGCCACCCGAGGTCCACGAGACCCCGCGCGAAGTCCTCGATGCCGCTCTTGTCCGATACGCTGAGAAGTGCTCGTCGTCTGCTCATTGGCTTCCGAACGCCTCGTTGATCTGGCGATAGAGTTCACCGTCCGGGATTCCCGCCGCTGCGACGAAGACGTCCCCCGTAGGTGCAAATGGAGTCGGTTCCCGCCCAGCCGCAAGGGCCCGGCACACGTGTCGTGCCGCGGCCGGATAGAGCAGGTGCTCCACGCGGAGCATCCGGGCCGCGAGCGTCGCGGCCTCGTCGCCGGGAAGAACCGGGACCGGCCACTGCGCCAGAATCGTCCCCGCGTCGTACTCCTCGTCCACGAAGTGCACCGTCGCCCCCGACACGCGACCGCCGCTGTCGAGCACCGCCTGATGCACCCGCGTCCCGTACATCCCCTTTCCGCCGAACGCGGGAAGGAGCGAGGGATGGATGTTCAGGATCCTCCGCCGGAACGACTGGACCAGCGCCACGGGGAGCAGACGGAGATACCCGGCCAGAAAGACGGCCCTCACCTTCGCACCGGCGAGGGCGTCGAGCGTCTCGTCCGACACTTCCTCGGGATCGCGGCCGGACACCAAAATCACCCGCGTTTCCCGTCCCGCGGCGCGGGCTCGCTCCAGCGCGCCGGCGTCGGGCCGATCGCTCACGACGAGGACGATGCGCCATGGTGCTTCGGCGGTTCCGCTCACGCTCTCCGGGTCTCGCTCCGCGTCCAGGAGGGCCTGGAGGTTCGAGCCCCCGCCGGACGCGAACACCGCGACGGGGACCGGGAGCGTGTCCGCCCCCGCGGATGCCCGCCCGGGCCGCCCGCCGGATCCGCTCAAGCCATGCCCCCGCCGAAGTTCGGCGCGAGAAAGGGATTGCCGACCCGCTCGTGGCCCACCGTGGTCGGCGGCCCGTGGCCGGTCAGAAGTCGCGTGTCGTCCGGCAGGGTCAGCACCTCGCTCCGGATCGAATCCATGAGCTGGCGAAGATCGCCCCCGGGGAGGTCCGTACGCCCGATCGAGCCCGCGAAGACGACGTCTCCGGAGAACGCGAGTCCGTCTTCGGCGGAATAGAGGATCACGTGCCCGGGCGCGTGCCCCGGAGTGAAGCGCACCTCGAGCGTGCAGTCGCCGAACGAGAACGGGCTACCGGGCTCGAGCATGCGGTCGGGAGGGGGCGGCGGGGCGAGCGCGACGCCGAACGCGGCCGCCTGCGCCGGCGCCTGATCGTACAGGGGTCGATCGGCCGGATGGAGCCAGATCGGCGCATCGGTCACCTCCCGGATGCGCGCGATTCCCTCGATGTGGTCGAGGTGGGCGTGCGTCAGGACGATCGCCTGGACGTCGGAGCCCCCGTCTTCGATGGCCCGAACGATCCCGTCCGCCGCGGCGCCCGGATCGATGACGATCGACTGCCCGGTCGATTCGCAGACCGCGAGGTAGCAGTTCTCCGCAAAGAGGCCCCCCGAAAAGCTCTGCACGTGCATCGCTTCAGCTCCGGTCGGGGAAGGCGGAACGATGGATGCTCCGCGTCAGGCGCACCCACACCCCCGGGGTCGCACCCCGGAGAGCTCCATCTCCTCTTCCGCGGCGGTCGGCACCTGCCACCCGCCCGACACCTCGAGCATCCGCCGCAGCGCGCGCTCGGCCCGTTCCCGGATGTCCTCCTCCAGGACGACCTCGTGCTTCCCGGTATCGAGCGACCAGGCGAGCTTCGCGAGCGTGTTCAGCTTCATGTTCCCGCAGATCGCCGCGCCGGAGAGCGGGATGAACGTCTTTCCGGGGTGGCTTTCGCGGAGGCGGTCCACGAGTCCCCGCTCCGTGCCGATGATGAGGGCGTCGTGCTTGTCCGCGAGGCTGACCATCCCGGACGTCGACGTGACGAAGTCGGCGCGATCGAGCAGATCCTTTCTCGCTTCGGGATGCACGACGACACGCGCCTCCGGGTGCTTCTTCTTCGCGCGGTCGAGCTCGTCGAGAACGAGGTCGTCGTGCACATAGCAGTAGCCGTCCCACGCGATGATATTGTCCCGTCCGGTCTTCTCCGCCACGTAGTGCGCGAGGTTCCGGTCCGGCACGAAGATGATCGGCCGGTCGTCCGGAATGGTGCGGACGACCTCCACCGCGTTCGACGAGGTGCAGCAGATGTCCGACTCCGCCTTCACCTCGGCCGTGGAATTGACGTAGGTGACGACCGCGGCGTCCGGGTGCTGCGCCTTCAGCCGCCGGAGCGCGTCGCCGGTGGCGAAGTCCGCCATGGGGCAGCCGGCCCGCGGATCCGGCATGAGCACCGTCTTCCGCGGAGAGAGCACCTTGGCCGTTTCCGCCATGAAGTGGACGCCGCAGAAGACGATGACGTCCGCCGGGGTGTCCGCCGCTTCCTGCGACAGTCCCAGCGAGTCGCCCAGGAAGTCGCTGACTTCCTGGATCTCCATGCGCTGGTAGCTGTGCCCCAGGATGACGGCGTTCAGCTCCTTCTTGCGCCGCAGGATGCGCTCACGGAGCTCGTCGGCCGGGAGCGCCGCGTAGTCCAGCGTCGAGGCGAGCGTGGGGAGTACCATCAGACCGTGAACGAGCTGCCACAGCCGCATCCACCGCTGGCCGTCGGGTTCCGGAAGCTGAAGCCGGATCCCATCATGCTCGTCACGTAGTCGATCTCGATGCCCTCGAGGTACTGGGCGCTGAACGGATCGATGAAGATCTTGACGCCGGAGAGGTCGAGCACCTCGTCGTCCGCTTCCGGGGCATCCTCGATGTTCAGCCCGTACTGGAAGCCGGAGCACCCGCCCGGAAGCACCGCCACGCGGAGTCCCGCGCCGGTCTCGGCGCCTTGTTCCTCGATGAAGTGCTGCACCTTCGATACCGCATCGGGTGTCAAGGTGATCTGCATATCCTGAACGCTCCTCTGATGAACGGCCGTTGTTGCCGGATTCGGGATCCGGCGGACTGTCGGGTGGATGCCTCCTCCACCTTCCGGGCCCTTCTCCCGACAGCCTTTCCATCTACCCCTGAGAGCCCGTGGGGTTCTGCGTGCGAAAGGTACCCGGGGCGCCCGCCGAGGGTCAAGTCGCGGGGTGCGACCCCGGGGTGTGCTGCCCGCCGGCCGCATCGGCCGCCCGCTGGCCGTCAGGCGCGCGGAGGAACGGGATCCGGAGGAACCGTATCCGGTTGCACCGGGTCTCCGGGCTCCGGCTCCTCCCCGGGAGGCTCTTCGACGAGAGGCTCGGGCGCGGTGAAAATCGTTTCCCCGCCACCGCCCGGCACGCCGTTGATGTTCTCCACGCCGAACAGTTCGATACGGTAGACGACGCCCGGCACGAGGGCACCGTCGAGCCGGACTCCGATGTCGCGCGACGGGAGCGCGGGAGCCTCCCGCGCGTCCTCCGCCGGCTGCGCCACCCGACCCGGCGCCTCATCCGGTCGCGCCGGCAGCTCTGGCGGACGCACGACGTCCGGATCGCCCGCCTCCCGGTCCGCCTGCTCCCGCGCCGCGGCGGCAACCGCGGCGAGAAGCGCGTCCAGCGCGTGGGCGTGAAGGATTTCGATCACGGCGGGCGCGGCGCCACCGTCTTCCCGGCTGAGCGAGGCCGTGATGCCGTCCAGGGGCCGCGCCGGATCCAGGTAGTCGCTGAGCGTCACCCGGACGCTGACCGAGTCCACGACCTCTGCGCTGGCCACCGCGGCAGGCGTCGTGTCCGGCTGCAGCAGCGCGAGGTCGAGCACGACCACCGTATCCGCGGGGCCGACCGTCTCCACGGTCGAATCCCGGGGCTCGCCGAAGTCCGGCGCGCGGTTCCGGTTCAGGTCCTCGTACGCCACGACCCGGAACTCCCCCGGCGGGATGTAGCGGAGCGAGAAGAGCCCCTGGTCATCGGTGGTCGCCGAATAGGGGATCGTGTCTCCGGCCGGCATCGCGTCCACGCGCGCGCCCTGCACCGGCTCGCCCGTGAGGCGGCTGGACACCAGACCCGCGAGCACGTTCGGGTGGAATTCGGGTCCCGTGGAAAAGAAGAATTCGTACGCGTCGTCGATCGTGTTCCCGAACATGTCGTTGATCACGGGAAGAAGCGTGATCTGGTAGACCACGCCGGGCCGGAAGCCCCCGGCCATCGACACCTCGAGCGACTGCCGGCGATGGCGCACCCGCACGCTTCCCGTCCGCGGAGAGACGAGCACGGCGTCGTCCATTGCCCCGCTCGCCGGCCGCTCACTGATGCGCTCGTCGAAGTGGATCTCCACCTGC
>JBBDIW010000047.1:0-4216 GCA_040880165.1 Gemmatimonadota bacterium
TTTCCGCGCTGGAACCCGCTGCTTCTGGGGGGCACGCCCTTCCTGGAGTCCCTTGCGGGGGGTGATTCGCTCTACCCGACTTCCCTCCTCCTCCTCTTCATGGACACCCACCGCGCTCTGGGGTGGAAGCTCGTCCTCCACGTCTTCCTGGCCGGGCTCTTCATGTTCGCGTGGGTGCGGGCGCTCGGGCTCTCGCGCGTGGCGGCGCTCCTGGCGGGCCTCGCCTTCCTGATGGCCCCGTACATGGTCACGCTCGTCTGGCCGGGGCACGACGGCAAGCTGTTCGTCACGGCGCTCACGCCGCTCCTCTTCTGGGCCGCCGAGCGCTCGCTGACACGGCGCGGAGTGGGCTCCTTCGCGGTGCTCGGGCTGATCGTGGCGCTGATCCTGTACTCGACCCACTTCCAGATGGCGTACTTCCTCTTCGGGGGAGTCGGAGCGTACTACGTCTTCCGCACGATCCAGATCGCGCGGGGAAGCGACGGGGAGGCGGACGCGGCTGCGCCGGGCACAGCCCGTACTCTCGCGCTCCGGAAGCTCACGCTCTTTCTGCTCGCGGCGCTCCTGGGCGCCGGCGCGGCCGGCATCCAGCTCGTGCCGGCGGTGAGCTACATCACGGACTTCTCCCGCCGGGCGGCTACCACGGCGGCACCGGGAGAGGAGAGCCGCGCCTACTCGTCCTCCTGGTCGATGCATCCGGAGGAGGCCGCGTCGCTGGTCGTTCCCGAGTTCGTCGGGAGCAACATCGGCGGCTCGGACTGGACCAGCGACACCTACTGGGGCCGGAATCCGTTCAAGCACAACCACGAGTATGCGGGACTGATCGTCCTGCTTCTCGCGGGAATCTCCTTCGCCGGCGCGCCGCGGCGGGGGCTCCGCTGGTTCTTCACGGGACTCGGCGGCGTCGCGCTGCTCTTCACCCTGGGCGCGAACACGCCGGTCTGGCGCGTCTTCTACGAGATTCTGCCCGGCATCAGCCTTTTCCGGGCGCCCTCCATGGTGATCTTCCTCTTCGGCTTTTCCGCGGCGACGCTGATGGCGTTCGGCGTGGACCGCGCCTTCGAGGTCGCCCGCGATCACGCGATGGGCGAGGAATGGCGAAAGATCTCCCGCTACCAGTGGGGCGCCGCTGCCCTCCTTCTCGTGCTGCTGCTGCTGGCGGCCTCGGGGGCCCTCACGTCGCTCTGGACCGCGCTGTTCTACCGCGGCATCGAGCCGGAGCGTGCGGCGACGCTGGAGGCGGCACGCCCCTTCATCGTGCGCGGCTCCTTCTTCGCGACCGTGATTGCCGCCGCCACCGCCGGCATCTGGTGGGCGCTGCGCCGGGGCTACCTGCAGCCGCTGGGCGTCGTCGTCCTCCTCGCGCTGGCGATCGGGACCGATCAGGGGCGGGTGAACGAGCCCTTCATCCAGTTGCAGAACTTCCGCGAGTTCGCCAGCCCGGACGAGAACATGCGCTTCCTGATGGCGCGCACGGAGACGGATCCACCTTTCCGCGTCTTCTCAGTGATCCAGAACGGCCAGGACGTCGCTCCGGCCATGCATGGCGTGGAGCTCGCCGCGGGACACCACCCCAACGACCTGCTCCGCTACCGGGAGCTCATCGGGGGGGTCGGCGGCGTCTTCCCCGAGAACCTCTTCAACGCCAACGTGCTGGCCATCCTGAACGTCCGCTACCTCCTCTGGCCAGACTACCAGTTCGCCGCGCCGGAGGGGCTCGAGCCCGTCAGCCGAATCAGCTACCGCGACGGCCGGCCCTTCACGTCCGTCTATCCCGTCCCGACCCTCCCGCGCGCACGCCTGGTAGCGGACGCCGTCGTGCTTCCGGACGCGGAGGTGCTGTCGTTCATCCTGGGGCCCGACTTCGACCCTGCGGGTCAGGTGGTGCTTCCGGAGGCCCCGCCGATCGAGCTTTCCGGCGGCGGGGTGGACGGCGCGGTCGTCTGGGAAGAGCGGGGGCCGAACGCGCTGTCGCTCCGGGTGCGGAGCGAGCAGCCAGCGCTCCTCGTGCTGTCCGACAACTGGTTTCCGGCCTGGCGTGCCCGGCTGAACGGCGAGGAAGTGCCCGTTCTGCGGGCCAACTACACCCTCCGCGCCGTGGCCGTCCCCGCCGGCGACCATGCGCTGGAGTTCTTCTACCGTTCCCACGTTCTGCGAAACAGCCTCATCCTCACGCTCCTGTCCCTCGGGGTGCTCCTGGGCGCCTGGGGCTACGGGCTGCTGGTGGAGCGGCGCGCCGTGCGGGGCGCTCGGTCCGCCCACCGGGAAGGTGGGTGACGCGCACGTCGACGACGACGCGGACGTCGGGGGAGACATGACGGGGGACGACTCGAAGGAAGGGGCTCCGCGGTCCGACCGGGACGGTCCGCACCAGCACCAACCTGATCTTCCCGAGCATCCTGATCACTCCGGGGAAGGCATCCCCCGCACCCGGCGTCTCCGTCGCATCGGGCTGCGGATCGTCCAGCTGCTGCTCACCGTGGCGGTCACGGGCTTCATACTGGCGCAGCTCGGCGTCTCGCTGGAGGAGGTTCGCGCCCTGGACCTCGAAGATTGGCGCCCGGACTGGCTCCTGCTCCTCCTCTCGTCGCTTCTCCTGCTGGCCGGATACCTCGTTTCCGCCGCCTTCTGGGGGCGGATGGTCGCCGAAATGGGCGGGCCCCGGCTCTCCCTCCGGGTGAGCTGCCGGGTCTACTTCATCTCCAACCTCGCCCGCTACGTGCCCGGGAAGGTGTGGCAGCTCGCGGGCCTGTCGTATCTGGCCCGTCGGGAAGGCGTGCCCGTCTCCGTGGCGACGGGGTCGGCGGTTCTCGGGCACGGCATGGCGCTGGGGGGCGCGGCGATCGTCGGATCCCTCGCGCTCTTCGGCGGCGCGGAACGCTTCCGGGTGCCGGGCGCCGTCGCGCTCGTCGGCATCCTCGGCCCGCTACTCCTGCTGACGATCCCGCCCCTCTTTCGACGCCTGGTGCGGCTGGGGTTCCGGCTGCTGCGACAGCCGGCGCCGGAGCACCTCCGCATCGACCCGTGGTTCGGAATCCGGTGGCTGGCTCTGTACGTAGTGAACTGGGCGATGTACTCTATCGCGTTCTGGGTGCTCGTGCGGAGCTTCCATCTTGGTGGAAATCTTCCCGAGGTGGCTTCCGCCTTCTCCGCCGCGTATCTGCTGGGGTACGTCGCCGTTTTCGCCCCCGCGGGGATCGGTGTGCGGGAGGCGACGCTGGTTGCGCTGCTCCAGCCGGTCCACGGGGTCGCGATCGTTGGAATCGCCGTGATCGCACGCCTCTGGACGGTCGTCGTCGAACTGCTCGTCGCGCTGGGTTTCCTGGGGGAAGCGATGCGGGAGTCAAACCGGATGCACCGTTGAATTCACTGAGTCCTCAGTCCACGCTCGTCATCATCCCGACGTTCAACGAGCGGGAGAACCTTCCGCGCATCATCCCCATGGTGCTCGCGCAGAGCGAGGCCATCGACGTGCTCGTCGTGGACGACAACTCCCCGGACGGAACGGGCGCCCTCGCGGACGAGATGGTGGCCGCGAATCCCCGCATCCACGTCCTGCATCGTGCCGAGAAGCACGGGCTGGGACGGGCCTACCTCGACGGCTTTCGCTGGGGCCTCGATCGCCACTACGAGCTTCTCTGCGAAATGGACGCCGACCTTTCGCATCCGCCCGATCATCTCCCCCTCTTCATGGAGAAGGCGCGCGAGCACGATCTGGTCATCGGATCCCGCTACGTGGACGGGCGCGTGACGGTGGTGAACTGGCCAATGGGGAGGTTGCTCCTGAGCTATTTCGGAAGCTGGTATGCCCGTACCATCACACGACTTCCGGTCTCCGACGCGACAGGTGGCTTCAACTGCTTCCGGCGCGAGGTCCTGGAGTCCCTGGACCTGGAGGGCATCCACTCCAACGGGTACGCCTTCCAGATCGAGCTCAAGCTCAAGAGCTGGAGGCGGGGCTACCGGATTGCGGAGGTTCCCATCGTGTTCACGGAGCGAGACACGGGAGAATCGAAGATGTCGAAGCGGATCGTGGTCGAAGCCGTCTGGAAGGTGTGGAAGCTCCGTTTTCTCGATCTCGCGGGGCGGCTCTAGACGCGCATGGCGCTTTTCAACTTTCTGTACCGGTGCCCGCGCTGCGGGGCGGATCCCATGGAGGGCAGAGGCGACGAAGTCCGGTGCCCGGAGTGCGGAATCCGCGTGCGGCGGGGCGGGG
>JBBDIW010000048.1:0-1773 GCA_040880165.1 Gemmatimonadota bacterium
CGCTTCGCGATCCGCGAGGGCGGCCGCACCGTCGGCGCCGGCGTCGTGACCGAGATCATCGAGTAGCAGGCAACACCCGTAGCGGATATTCGCCGAAGGGGCTGTTCACACAACGAACAGGCGGCCCGGGAAGCTTTTCCCGACGGCCTGACGAAAGGACGACATGGCAGGCAGAATTCGGATTCGACTGAAGGCGTTCGATCACTGGGTCGTGGATCAGACCGCGACCGACATCGTTCGGACGGCACAGAAGACGGGGGCCAGCGTGCGGGGACCGATTCCGCTTCCCACGCGCCGGCAGCGGTGGACCGTTCTCCGCTCGCCCCACGTGGACAAGAAGAGCCGGGAGCAGTTCGAGCTTCGGACGCACAAGCGGCTCATCGACATCCTGGACAGCCGCCCGGCAACGGTCGACGCATTGACCAAGCTGGACCTTCCAGCCGGTGTCGACGTCGAGATCAAAGTCGACTGACGGAGTTTTTGAAGATGGCAGGTTTGATCGGGCAGAAAGTGGGGATGACCCAGATCTTCGATGAGGCCGGGAACGCCGTTCCCGTGACCGTCATCGCGGCGGGTCCGTGCCCCGTGGTGCAGCTGAAGAGCGAGGAGACGGACGGCTACCGGGCCATCCAGCTCGGCTTCGGCGCGATGAAGGAGGCGCGCGCCACGAAGGCCGCCTCCGGACACGCCGCGAAGGCCGGTGTCGAGACGACGCCGCGGATCCTGCGCGAGTTCGAGGTGGGCGAGGACGAGAGCTACGAGCCGGGGCAGCAGCTCACGGTCGAGCAGTTCGCCGTCGGCGACGCCGTGAAGGTGACGGGCAAGTCCAAGGGACGGGGCTTCCAGGGCGTGGTCAAGCGGTATGGCTTCGCCGGACGACCCGCCTCGCACGGACACCCGATGTCGCGCAACCCCGGTTCGCTCGGGCCGGGAACCGATCCCTCGCGCGTCATCAAGGGAAAGAAGATGCCGGGGCGCATGGGCAACGCGCGCGTCTCGCTCGTCAACCAGAAGGTCGTGAAGGTGGATCCCGAGAGGAATCTGCTCTTCATCAAGGGTGGAGTTCCGGGTTCGCGAAACAGCTACGTCTTCATCACCAAGTGACGCATGTATAAGGCACGGTACTACAAGGTCGACGGCAAGAAGGGGCAGGCTCGCGCCCTCCCCGACGCGCTCTTCGACGGAGTCCAGAACGAGGGCGTCATGCACCAGGTGGTGAAGGCGTACCTCGCCAATCAGCGGCAGGGCACCGCCGCCGCCAAGACGCGCTCGGACGTGTCGGGCGGGAACCGGAAGCCGTTCCGGCAGAAGGGAACCGGCCGCGCCCGGCAGGGCACGACGCGTGCTGCGCACATGGTGGGCGGTGGCCGGGCGTTCCCGCCCATCCCCCATTCGTGGCGGATGCAGGTGCCGAAGAAGGTGCGCGCGCTCGCCCGTCGCTCCGCGTACAACGCGCGGGCCGAGGCGGACCGCGTGGTGCTCATCGACGCGCTGGACTTCGAAGCTCCGAAGACCGCCCGCCTGAGGGACTACCTTGCTTCCATCGAGGCCGCCGGAAAGGTCCTGATCCTGACGGACGGTACGAAACCGAACGTCTACCTCTCCGCCCGGAACGTGAAGGGCGTGGAAATCCGCAGCTTCGGCGAGGAGTCGGTCTACGACATCCTCTGGGCGACGACGGTGGTCATCGAGCGCGACGCGCTGGAGAAGGCCGGCGAGCTCCCCGAGGCCTCGGACGACGACGTCCCGGTCGCGAAGCCGGCCGCGAAGAAG